>DATEKX010000656.1:0-6111 GCA_035277165.1 Blastocatellia bacterium
GGATACGTTCAGTTCATCGCTCGGTCGTAGACGCAAGGTCAACTGGTTTCACAGATCGCGACACGCTGATTGCCATCAATATGTTCAACGATGTCGCGTCAGGGCGCAGCGCGCGTCGCATATCGCGCGACGCAAAGCGTAAGGCGGGGCCGGATAAGGGTCGTCCCGGAATGGTTGAGTGCGCAGAACCGCGCCCGCAGATCAATCGCGATGATTTTGTCCGTAATCTCAGATTGCTCGGCTCTGAACAATCGGCCAAAGGATTTCAGCCGCAGTTCATGGCCAACAGCGATGCAATGAACGGCACTGTCGCCGTCGCCCTTTTTCTTATGGAGAGCAATGGCGGCATTGATCCCAACCTCTACACGTGGTCTCAGGAAGATCAGAGCTTCGCGATTGCGCAAGTATTAGACGGATTGAACTGGTGGGTGGATCAGTCGAGAGCTTTCGGGCTTGCCAAGCCTTTGCAGTTCACTCTTGTGCCATATCTGCCCAACGACCCTGCTTGCCAGATACCTTATGAACCTATAGTACATCCCGGAAGCGACGCTAATTTATGGATAGGCCGGGTGATGAGTAACCTGGGCGCAAATCAGGGGGACGTGGCTTCGCGAGTCGGAGCATTCGATCAGACATTGAAAGATCAATATCATACGGATTGGGCCTATTCGATATTCATGGTCTACAATCCTGCGCCTGCGCCTGCGGCCTACACGGACGGGCGCGCATCATGGGCATACATCGGAGGGCCGCACACCAGTATTTTATTCCGCAGCTTTGGCTGGCAGCTTGCGCGCATAGTCAGCCACGAAACGGGACATATTTTTTATGCCTGCGACGAATACTTCCAGCCGGGTTATGCGACCTGCAATTGCAGATGCGCACCCGAAGTCAGGCCCGAAGCGCTGAACGGCAACTGTCAGGACGCGAGTTGTACGGCTACTTCAACAGAGTGCATGATGCGGCTCAATGAATTCGCGCTGTGCGCGCACACAGTCGCGCAAATCGGCTGGACTTCAGTAGTGCCAAAGCCAATTCCAACCGCGCCGCAAGGGCTTGTCGCCACAGCGTCGTCGCCTACGCAGGTGAATCTGTTATGGCAGGACACATCAAATGTTGAAGACGGATTTCTGATAGAGCGGCGCGGAGGGTCAAGCGCGGAATTCAGTCAGGTAGCTGTCGTCACCGCCAATGCAACCACATACAGCGATGCCAGCGCGCTTGCCAACACGGCTTATGCTTATCGCCTGCGCGCTTTCAACAGCACGGGCACATCTTCTTTCACATCGGAAGCTTCTGTCGTCACACCGACCGTCGCGCCGACTCTTTCCGTCGGAACCAGCGATATGACGGAAGCGACAGTCGGCGTACCCTATAGCCGCACGCTCGTCGCCAATGGAGGTAGACCCGATTACATCTGGTCGCTTCAAAGCGGCTCTCTGCCGCCCGGTCTTTCGCTCTCACAATCAGGAACCATCTCCGGCACACCGACATCTGCCGGAACCAACAACTTCGTCGCGCGTGTGACCGATAGCCTCAGCAGTTCTGCTACAAGAGCGCTTTCGCTTGTCGTAAAACCCGCAGCGCCGCTTACGATCACAACGGCGCAACTCCCGCGCGGTTCTGTAGATACGACCTATAGCCAGCAGATCGGCGCATCGGGCGGGCAGACGCCTTACAACTGGTCGAGAGAATCGGGCAACCTTCCCGAAGGGCTCACGCTGAATCAATCAACAGGTTTTATATCAGGCACGCCAGAGCGCGCGGGCACTTCGAGCTTCATCATCAAACTTATAGACGCAACCGGCGCAAGCGTGACATCTACGCTTGCGATCATCATCAATCCCGCGACAAACGTGCTTGCTTTTGAAACTGTCTCGCTGCCCGACGGGGTTGTGGGCGAAGACTATTCAGAAACGCTCACGGCAATTGGAGGCAGCAGCCCATATCGCTGGAGCATAGCGAGCGGGAAGCTGCCTGATGGATTACAGATGACCGAAGCGGGCGTAATATCAGGAAAGCCGACTGTGCCCGTCGAAGAGATTTCGTTTGAACTGCGCCTGTCAGATCAAAGCGGGCAAACCCTGACAAAGACGTTTTCAATCGATATAGACCCTGCGCCACAGTTGACGATACTGAGCCAGAACCCGCTTCCGCTTGCGGCTGTCGGCGTGCCTTACAGAAACGATCTTAAAGCGACATCAGGCTCAGCGCCGTACGAGTGGGACAAGAAGAAGAATAAAAAATTTGGAAAGTATCCCGACGGCATAACGCTTTCGCCGGACGGGGTGTTGTCCGGCACGCCGACTACTCAAGGCGTTTCCAACTTCACAGTTCGAGTGATAGATTCAAGGGGCAAGAAAGCAACCAAACCTTTGTCAATCGAAGTCGGCCCGCCGCCGCCGCCGCTCGAAATAAAAACACAGTCGTTGCCATCGGGCACGCAAAGCCTGCTTTATAACTCGAAGCTCGAAGCCGCAGGCGGCATAGGGCCGTACAGTTGGACGCTGGAGTCGGGCGTGCTGCCTGACGGATTGACTTTGAGCGCAGACGGTTCCATCACAGGGCGCGCCAATCAAGCGGGTACTGCGTCTTTCACAGTTCGCGTTAAGGATTCGCTCGGCACTTCGAGCGTAAGAACATTCTTCATCACAGTGGTTCTGCCGCCGCCGCCGCTTGTGATTCAAACTATTCAGTTGCCCGAAACAAGCGCAGAGCGGTCATACTCTCAAACGCTTCAGGCTGCGGGAGGCGTGCCGCCTTACACCTGGAGCATAGCGAGTGGAAGCCTCGGGCAAGGGTTGAACCTGTCGGCTGATGGCGTCATATCAGGCACGCCAGCTTTGCCCGGCACGAGCGTCTTTGTCGTTCGAGTAACTGATTCCGCGCAACAATCTGTCACGCGCACGCTTGCTATTTTGATCAAGCCCGCAGACAAGCTCGCGCCGTTTGGCAGCCTCGAAACGCCAGACTTCCGCGCGACTCTCAACAACACTGCAACCGGCAGCGGGTGGGCGCTCGATAATGTCGGCGTCACAACAGTCGAAATTATAGTTGACGGGCGTAAAGTAGGAGAGGCCATCTACGGATTGAATCGCCCGGACATCGGAGCAATCTGGAGCAGCTTCCCGAATGCAAGTCGCGCGGGCTTCAGCTTCGCACTCGATACAACGACTCTTACCAACGGAGAGCATATTTTATCCGTGCGATTGCTCGACGCAGCAGGCAATGCAACAGTAGTTGGCACGCGGCCAATCGTAACGCAAAACGCTGTATTGGCAATCACCACTTCCGCCTTGATAAGAGGCAGGAAAGGAGAGCCGTACAGCCAGCAGTTCCAGGCAGTCAATGGAAGACCGCCATATTCCTGGACTCTATTCTCCGGGTCGCTTCCGGCAGGAATTTCATTGAACGCTTCGGGATTGATGTCCGGTACTCCGTCCGTCTTTGGCAATTTCACATTCGGCATCCGCGTAACCGATTCTTCGAATGTGTCTGCGATAGCCAGTTACGTTCTCACCGTTCTCCCTGACGTTGACCCGCTGAGAGTCCTCAGCAGCGGAGAGCAAGCGCCGGGTCAAACGGGCGTAAGCTATTCGCAGCAACTATTCTTTCTGGGCGGGCGACCTCCCGTTCAATGGTCAATAGCGTCTGGATCGCTTCCGCCGGGGCTGTCTTTGAATTCGCTGACGGGCGTAATCTCCGGCAGACCAGTTTCAGCCGGGACATTCACATTCACCGCGCGAGTGACAGATTCCGAATCGACGAGCGCGGTATCTAACCCGATCAGCATCGTCATTACACTTGGCCCGCTCGGAGTCATAAACACAGGCGATCTGGCACCGGGCCAGACGGGTGTAAATTATTCACAGCCATTGCTTGGCACTGGCGGAACTGGGCCTTACACGTGGAGCGTAAACAGCGGATCGCTGCCGCCCGGTCTGACGATTAATGCAAACACAGGAACGATCTCAGGCAAGCCGATAACGCCCGGCTCTTATCCGTTCGTCTTGCGGATAACAGATTCGACCTCTGCGTTTGCCTTGTCCGACACATTGAAGATAAACGTCACGGCAGGGCTATTGACTGTAACGACCACGGGTGATTTAACGGCTGGGCAGGTTAACGTTGATTACACGCATCAGCTTCTGCTAAATGGCGGCAGTCCGCCATACGTCTGGAACTTAAACGGAGCGCTTCCGGCGGGACTCACGCTCAATGCAGCTACGGGAGTAATTTCAGGCAAGCCGACCGCCTCAGGGACATTCGCTTTCACAGTGAGCGTAAAAGATTCATTGAACATAATTGCAACGAGCGGCCAGCTCAGAATTATAATTTCGCCTTGAAGTGAAATTATAATTTGCTTCAAAAAGGGTGAAATGCAAAGCGCGTTTCACCCTTTTTATTTTTAGAGCGGCGGCAACTGGCGTTTACGGCTTCTCCTTTAGTGGTCGGTCTGCTGACTACGCCCTGCAAAGCCCGCGAGCATGACGACAATCGCATCAATGTCGCCGCGAGGCGAAGAGTTCGGATCTGTGTTGTAATAGTTATTGAGCATTATTGAAAAAGCGAACCGCTCGCCCGCAGCAGACGTGACGTAGCCGGAAAGTGTGTAGACGTAGCGGAGCGAGCCTGTCTTTGCGCGCGCGTTGCCAGCCGCCGCCGTGCCTTTCATGCGATTCTGCAAAGTACCATCGACTCCGGCAATCGGCAGTCCCGCTTGATAAAATTCAGCGTGACGATGGCGATTCATATAAGTGAGCAGCGCGATTGTCGCATTCGGAGTGATTACATCTTTACGCGAAAGACCTGAGCCTTCTTCGAGCAGCACATCGCCCTTCTTCACGCCAACCTCGGCAAGAAAATTGTTCATGGCCTGAATCCCCATCTGCTCAGTCGTCAGTTGAGGGTCGGGCGATTGAGCAACAGCAATAGGAGGGTTCTGTGATCGTGCAGCCGGACTTCCTGAAGCATCGCCGTTTAATTGCGCATCCGGCCCACGGCCCACGGCCTCTGACCCGCGATGCGCGCCAACCTGCAACAATAACAATTGAGCGTAAAGGTTCTGCGATGGCTTGAGCGTTTCGCGCACGATGTCTTTGAGCGGCAACGATTCAACAAAGCCCAATTCTACAAGCTTCGCAAAATCAATTGGTGTGACTTCGCGATATTTCCAATCAATCGTGCGAACGCGACCCGTTATAGTGATGCCGCGACGCGCAAGCGCATCTTTGAAAAGATTCGCAAAAAGCCCCGCAGGGTTGTGCATAGAGACAGAGCCTTTGTAGCCTTTGTGATCCACTGGCAATCGGCCTGAAACATAAATGATGTTTTCACCCACCGGGCGATAAACGACCACCCGACCCTCTGCCCCTTTAGGCGCAGTTTGAGTTCTATTCATCAATGTGACGAACGATGTAGCAGGCCCCGTCGTCACGCGACACGGAAGCCCCGCGCGTTCTGCAGGCTTGACGAACAGGTCGAGCGCGTTGTCGTTTATGGTGAGCGCAGAGACTTCAGCGCCGTAATATTCCTGAAGATCGTCCCACTCCCACCCTGAGCCAATGGGCGGCGTAGCGAAATAACTTTCATCGGCCACAAGATCGCCTTCGATGCGCCGCACTCCGGCGTTTGCGAGTTGCTGAACGAGCGGCTCGAACGGCTTGAAGTAATCGCCGTCATTGAGGCTCGCAGTCATAACCGGATCGCCTCGCCCGTAGATTATAAGATCGCCTTTGAGAGCGCCCGTCGCATTGGGCCGCACCGTCGAGTAGAGCGAAGTCTTTATGCGATAATCAGCGCCGAGACGGTCGAGCGCGAGCGCTGCGCTGTAGAGTTTTGCGTTCGATGCAGGATTAAAATATTTGCCCGCGTTATGCTCGAAGATAATTTTGCCTGAATCGAGCGAGACTATCTTCACGCCCCATGCGGCTGGAGCAAATCGCGGCTGCGCGATGTGAGCACCGATTCGCGAGCTTAACGATTCAAGCGATTCTGCTTGCTGTTGCGGCGCGGGTGTTGGGGTTTGTGCAAAGACGGCTGGCGCGACTGACTGAGCCAGCACAAGCAGCGCAACAAGAACACGTTTGAACATCGGTTGATAGATCAACA
>DATEKX010000657.1:0-6408 GCA_035277165.1 Blastocatellia bacterium
CCGGGTCGCTTATTAAGAGAATCGGCGGAACTTTGATGGGTAACTGCGGAGCGTCGGCAAGCATCACGCGCCGACGCGTAAGATAAGTGGCGACGAGTGGGAATGGCTGCGTGTCTCTCCCGACATATGTGATCACAAAGCCGACCGCCCCATTCGCTATCAACCTGCCGAAAACGAGTTGCTGATTTGAAGCCTTTGCCCACGCAGCCTGATCTACATTTTTCGGCCTGCCGCCCAGCAGTACGACTATCTTGCCTTTCACGTCAATGCCCGCGAGGTCGTCGCGCTTCACATCAGGCGAGACAACGCCGTAGCCTGCGAAGACCAGTCCGCCGACAGAGTCCTTCGAGGTGTCGGGAAAGGGCGGCGCGATTACGAAATCATCTTTGAGCTTGAACGCTACGTCGCCCGCTTTGAATGAAGAGTTGTTTTCAACCTGTTCGGATTTGAACTTGATCGTTTGAAGGTAAGTGCCCGCATCGCCTCCTGGCTTGAGACCGATTTTAGCGAAGCGGTCTGCTATGTATCGCGCCGCTTTGTCTGCGCCGGGCTGCCCTGTGCCGCGCCCTTCCATCTCTTTTGAAACGAGCGCGTTCGTCACTTCGCGGAGCGTTTCCACTTTTATTCGCGCTGATGCTTCGCGCTCTGATTTGGAAAGCGCGGGAGCCGGTTTCGCTGCTGTGCCGGATTGCCGGGCCACAGCCGTCGGCGTGACAAGCGACAGTGCAAGCAGCAGGATTACAAATCGACTGAGACAAAAAGGGGAGGGTTTCATAAATCAATTTCTCCAAATAACTTGAAAGGCAATGAAGCGATCTGATCAGGGCACAAACACGTCGCTTAATTTTTCACGTCGCTTGATTTTTGGTTCCGGCCAACAGGTCTTCAAAATCACCCATCGCCCGGAATTTGTCGTAGCGACGCGCGACGCGTTCTTCATCGCTAAAACTGTTTACAGAAGCGAGCGCTTCCCGTAGCACAACATCCAACTTTTCCGCCATCGCCTCGTGATCGGTGTGCGCTCCGCCCGCAGGTTCTTTGATTATCTGATCAATCAATCCGAACTCAAGTAAATCGGGCGCGGTAAGGCGCAACGCTATGGCCGCTTCTTCGGCGTGCTCCTGATCGCGCCACAGTATGGCCGAGCAGGATTCTGGCGAGATGACCGAGTAGATCGAATTTTCAAGCATCAATATTATATCGCCAACGCCTATCGCCAGCGCCCCGCCCGACCCGCCTTCGCCCGTGACGGTCACGACGACAGGCACTCGCAGTTTTGCCATCTCGCGCAGGTTGTAAGCAATCGCTTCGGCTTGCCCGCGCTCCTCTGCGTCAATGCCGGGATACGCGCCGGGTGTGTCAATGAAAGTAAATATCGGGCGATTGAATTTTTCTGCCACTTTCATGATGCGCAGCGCTTTGCGATAGCCTTCGGGTTTAGGCATTCCGAAATTGCGCTGCTGCCGCGACTTTGTAGTGCGCCCTTTCTGATGACCGATGACGACGCACGGCTCGCCGTGAAAACGAGCAAGGCCAGCGACGATGGCCGAATCGTCGCCAAAGCGCCGGTCTCCGTGAATCTCCAGAAAGTCCGTAAATAGCAGGTTGATATAATCGAGCGTGTAAGGCCGCTTTTCGTGTCGCGCGAGCTTGATGCGCTCCCACGTAGTGAGCGTGACAGCATCGGCTGTGAGATTCGCCGCTTCGGACTGTTGGAGGCGACGATGAATCTCTTCCATCGAATTATCGTCGCTGGAATCAAGCTTCATCTTTTTTTCTGCCATAAAGAGCCATTCTAAATCTAAAGCTGCAATCTTGACACCCTTCCCGCGCCGTTGTTACATTGCTCGCGCTTCATACGGCTTATAAAACAGGAGGTCTTAAATCTAATGGCGACGTTCAATGGTATAGAAGTTCCCGCCGATGGTCAAAAGATTACGGTAGAAGCTGGGAGGCTTGTCGTGCCCCCGAATCCCGTCATTCCTTTCATCGAGGGCGACGGGACGGGCCGCGACATCTGGCGCGCATCGCAGAGAGTTTTCGACGCGGCAGTCGAAAAAGCTTACGGTGGAGAGCGCCGCGTCGTGTGGTACGAGATATTCGCGGGCGAGAAAGCGTTCAGTAAATTCGGCGAATGGCTGACGGACGATTCCGTGAAAGCAATCGCTGAATACGCCGTCGCAATCAAAGGCCCGCTCACGACTCCCGTAGGCGGAGGCATTCGCAGCCTCAACGTCACGCTTCGCCAGGTGCTGGACCTCTATGCCTGCGTGCGACCCGTGCGCTATTTCGACGGCGTGCCTTCGCCCGTCAAGCAGCCGGAAAAAGTTGACGTGGTCATCTTTCGCGAAAACACGGAAGACGTTTACGCTGGCGTAGAGTTTCCATCCGGGAGCGAGCGCGTCAAAGAGGTCATCGCGCTTCTCAATGACAAGTACGGCTACAAAGTGCGCACCGATAGCGGCATCGGCATTAAGCCAATATCGCCTACGGGAACAAAGCGATTGGTGCGCCGCGCGATTCAATACGCGCTCGATTTCAATCGCCCTTCGGTTACGCTCGTTCACAAAGGCAACATCATGAAATTCACCGAAGGGGCGTTTCGCGACTGGGGCTACGAGCTTGCGAAAGAAGAGTTCCGCGAACAGGTAGTGACTGAACGCGAGACGTGGATTCTGGACAACCGCGAAAAGAATGATTCGATCAGCGACGAAGAGAACGCGCGGATGATAGAGCCGGGCTTTGACCAGTTGAGCGAAAAACAGCGCGGGGCGCTCGTCGAAGAGATCAACCAAACGATTGCCTCAATCTGGGCGACGCACGGCAGCGGCGCGTGGAAAAAGAAACTGCTTATCAAAGACCGCATCGCAGATTCCATGTTCCAGCAGATATTGATTCGCCCGGACGAATATTCTGTCGTGGCGACGCCGAACCTCAACGGCGATTACATCTCGGACGCGGCGGCGGCGCAGGTCGGCGGCTTAGGAATGGCTCCCGGAGCCAATATCGGTGATCGGGCGGCAGTCTTTGAGGCGACGCACGGCACGGCTCCCAAGTACGCAGATCAGGATGTGATCAATCCATCGTCGGTGATACTGTCGGGCGTGATGATGTTCGATCACATGGGCTGGCGCGAAGTCAGTCAGAAGATAATTGATGCGCTGACGCAAACGATTCAGCAGAAGCGCGTGACTTATGATCTGCATCGCCAGATGGAAGGCGCGACCAAGTTGAAGACCAGCGAGTTCGCGACCGCGATCATCGAGAATATGTAAACAAAAGGTCAGGTCGGATGAGCGAGCAGGAAAAGCAAAAAATCGTTCCGGCAGATGTGGATGATTGCATCAAGTTCGTCAACGAACATCGAGAAGAAATAGCTCGCGGGTTGTACGATCTTCAGCTTGAAAAATCATGGGCAAGGGCGCTCGACGCTTCAGACCTGCTGGTCATAGCGAAGCATTGCCCGAGTTCAAGACCAGCGGTTGCAGCGGCCACGAAAGCCGCAGACCTGCTCGAAACTTTAGCCACGGACGCTGACGATAAAGTCAGGGAAGCTGTTGCCGATAATCCGAAAACTCCTGTGAAGAGTCTGGAGATGTTAGCCGGTGACGCAGTCTCTTCCGTGCGCATGGCTGTAGCCAGCAACTCGAACACGCCAGCCGATCATCTTGAAAGGCTGGCTGCTGATTCGGTCAATTATGTTCGCTGGGGTGTTGCCAATAACGAATATACTCCGCCTGCTACTCTTAAAAGTCTGACCAAAGACACGGACTCGCACGTGAGCCGTCAGGCGAAGAGCAATCCCAACACGCCAAAAACGGGATTCTTTGCTCGATTGATTGGAAAGGGCTGACCGTCGGCGAGTCTGCATCCGCTATGCTGAAAAACACTTTCTGCCACATACCGGGCATCAGCGTTGCCGCCGAGCGCAATCTATGGTCGGCAGGGATTCACTCGTGGGAAGCGGCAATCGAAGTTGATCGAATTCGATTGCCGCGAAGACAACAAAGAGCCCTGCCCGAACATATCAAAGAATCATTCGAGCATCTCAAACGAGGCAACCCTTATCATTTCGCAGAACTGTTGCCGTCGAGTCAACACTGGAGGCTGTTCCCGGATTTTCGCCGCGCGATTGCTTATCTGGACATCGAAACGACGGGACTTGGTTACTCAAACTCCATCACGACAATAGTCGTTTATGACGGCGAAACAATTCGCCACTACGTTCACGGCGAGAACCTTGACGATTTCAAGCGCGACATCATGCAGTATTCGGTCATCGTCACCTACAACGGCAAATGCTTTGATGTGCCTTTCATCGAGCGGTTCTTCAATATCAAGATGACGCAATCTCACATTGACCTGAGATACATTCTGAAAAGTCTTGGCTATAAGGGCGGGCTTAAAGGATGCGAGCGGCAGTTGGGCATAGATCGCAAAGAGCTGGCCGACGTTGATGGTTTTTTCGCGGTGTTGTTGTGGGATGATTACGAGCGAAGAAAGAATCCGAAGGCACTCGAAACGTTGCTTGCCTACAACACGGCTGACGTAGTAAATCTCGAAACGTTGATGGTCTTAGCTTACAACATGAATTTGAAGAGCACGCCTTTCAGCGCGAGCCATCATCTCGATATGCCCGCCCGTCCTTACATCCCTTTCAAAGCCGACAAAGAAACAATAAGCAGGCTCAAACAAAGCATGACGTGGGGCAGTCACTACGGCTGGCGATGACGCCATTCAATCTTGAAAGACCTTACGACTCCTGCCGCAATTGTGTAAAATTGCAGACCTCAAATCGGTTCATCTAAAACATTGTGAGTGTACATGGCGAAGACTAAGCGGACGGCTGCGCGGCCCGGCACGTTGATGTTGATAGGCGGCGCGGAGGATAAATTCGAGCAGAAGTATCTACTGAAAAATTTCTTTGACATCAGCGGCGGACGGCGCGCGCGACTAATGATATTGCCGAGCGCGTCCGAATACGAAGACAGCGGAGCCATCTACCAACAGGTATTCAAAGATTTCGGCGCGCGAACGGCTCGCATACTTCCGCTCTTCAGTCGCAATGAAGCCGACCTGCCCGAAGTCGCGAAAGAATTGGCAAAAGCGACCGGCATATTTATGACGGGAGGCGATCAAAGCAAAATCGTCAGCATCCTTCAAGGCACGGCTTGCCTGCGCGCTATTGTTGCGGCCTACGAGCGCGGCGCGACTATCGGCGGAACCAGCGCGGGCGCTTCGGCGATGAGCGACCCGATGATAGCGGGCGGAGTGGGCGGCCAACTCGCTCGCAGTCGCATGGTGAAGTTGGGTCAGGGACTCGGCCTGACCACATCCCTGATCATTGATCAGCACTTTCAACAGCGCAAACGTCTGGGCCGTTTGCTTACGGCAGTGCTCTCCTATCCGCAGATGCTCGGCATCGGCGTTGACGAAGACACAGCCGCGCTCATATCGTCCGACGGGCAAGCGTCTGTCATCGGTCGAGGGACAGTAACCATCGCTGACGCGAGCGAGGCGCATTCCGCCGATCTTGCGACGACGCCTGACAAAAGCCCGATTGCGTTCTCTCGCATAGTGCTGCACACGCTCGTGCACGGCGGCAAGTTCAATATCAACAAGAGAGAGATCATCTCTGAGGAGTGAAGCCATGAAAATTTTAGAAACGCAGGTCTTTCGCGGCCCAAGCGTTTACAGCCTGAATCCCGTGATTCGCATGAAACTGGACATCGAAGACCTCGAAGAAAAACCGTCAAACCTGATCGAAAACTTCACAGACCGTTTGATCGAAATGATGCCGACTCTCTACGAGCACCGCTGTTCGGAAGGCGTGCCCGGCGGATTCATTACACGTTTGCGCGAAGGCACATGGGCGGGGCACATCATCGAACACATCGCGCTGGAATTACAATGCATCGTAGGCACGGAAGTGGGCTTTGGAAAGACTCGCTCGGCTGATAGCACAGGCGTTTATAACGTCGTCTACTCTTACATCGAAGAGAAAGTCGGACTCGAAGCAGGCTTTGCCGCCGTGCGCATACTCGAACATCTTGCATACGATGCGGCGCTCGATTATCAGAAAGAGCTTTCCACGCTCAGCCGCATACTCGACCGCGTAGCTTATGGGCCGAGCACGCAGAGCATAATCAATAAAGCCAAAGAGCGAGACATTCCATACATTCGGCTCAATGACCGGAATCTGGTGCAACTCGGTCACGGCAAATATCAAAAGCGAATCGAAGCAACAGTCACTTCGATGACCAGCCTGATTGCAACAGACATCGCCTGCGACAAAGAGTTAACCAAAGCGATGCTTGATGAAGCAGGCGTGCCGGTTCCGAAAGGCCGCGTTGTGGAGACACGCGAAGACGCAATCGCTGCCGCGCAGGATTTGGGATTTCCAATAGT
>DATEKX010000658.1:0-7027 GCA_035277165.1 Blastocatellia bacterium
AGAACATGATTTATAACCTGACGGTCTTTCTTGTAATGCTGACAGGGTTGCCCGCGCTCGCGTGGCTAGTCGAAGTGCCCGATAGTCTCAAGCTTGCCGCTTACATTTTCACGGCAATAATAATCCTGACGATTGTACTGACGTGGCTTGCCATTCGGGGTCGGTGGTTTCTGCTCGCTCGAATGATGGGGCAACTGTCGCGTAATAGTTCAGGCAAGATCGCACAGCGTGTGCGCGCGGTCGAAGAGAACATTTATTCGTTTTACGAAACGCGGCGCGCTGCTTTCTTTCTCATATTCGCAATCAACATGATCGCGCACTTGATCAACATTGTCGAAGTTTATGTCATCCTGTCTTTGATGGGCCTGCCCGCGACGTTTGCGAGCGGTTTCGTAGTTGAAGCCGCTACGAAAGTGATTAACGGAGCTTTCTTCTTTGTGCCTACGCGCGCGGGCGTTTATGAGAGCGGCAACGCGATTGTGCTTGAGGCGCTCAAAATGAGCGCAAGCGCGGGCATTGCGCTCGCTGTAATCCGCAAGCTCAGAGCGTTCATCTGGATCGGGTATGGGCTTGTTGCAATCGCAATAATCACTTTGAAAGACAAACGCGCGGATGAAAGGCGCGCGGTGGATGCTGGCATTTCCAAAATCCAAAATCTAGAATAGAGCTATGGACAATTTGGTCGTATCAAACATTATGTATCGCAAGACGCGAACGATTATGACGATGGCGGGCGTTGCGCTCGGCGTCGTGCTTGTAGTATTGACGATTGGTATAACTCACGGATTTCTGAACGAGCAGGGTCGCCGCAATTCTGCCATCACTGCCGAGATATTGTTCGGCGCGCCGGGCGCTTCTTTCGGCTTGAACTTGAGTCCGACGCTTTCGCTTCCTATAAAGCAGACCAACGAACTGCTCTCGATTGAGGGCGTATCCCAGGCCGTGCCCGTCGGCCAGTATCTTCGCGGCTGGCGAATGATAGACGGCGTAGATTACGAGTCGTTCGCTCGCGCATCGGATGTGCACGTAGTCGAAGGGCGACCGATCCAATCAGGTGATGAGGTCATGATTGATCGCATCCAGCAAGTGAATCGAAAGCTGAAAGTCGGCGACGAGATGGAAATACTTGATCGCCCTTTCCGCGTCGTAGGCATCTACGAGCCGGAATCGCTCGGTCGTCTCAAGATTCCGCTCGCGACCTTGCAGCAGTATTTGAACCGGCCAGGATTGTGCTCAACCATTTTCGTTAAAGTCAGCGACCCGTCGAAACAAGACGAAGTGGCCGCGCGAATCAGAGAGCGATTCCCGAATCACGGCATCATGCTCACGCGCAATCTACCGATACTGGTCGCGCAGGGTACGCCACAGCTTCAAACTTTTTTGAACGTGGTCATCGCGGTTTCGATCATCGTTAGTTCTCTGGTCATACTGCTGACTATGTACACGACGGTCGCAGAGCGCACGCGGCAAATAGGCGTGCTGAAAAGTCTCGGCGCATCGAAGGTGTGGATTGCGAGCGAGATTGAAAAAGAGGCTCTATTGATAAGCTCGCTCGGAGTGCTGACGGGATTTGCGCTTTCGGTGATCGGTAAATTTATAATCACGAAGCTTACTGGAATGAACGTCGAGCTGGAACCGATCTGGCTTTTCTACGCGCTTGTGTTTGGAATGTTGGCAGGATTGTTAGGCGCGCTCTACCCCGCGCTGCGCGCTGCAAATCAAGACCCTGTGAAAGCTCTCGCTTATGAATGATTCGATTGCGGATTTGAAATCGAATATTTCAAATCCGCAATCAGCACTCCGCATTGAAAGGCTCTATAGCAACCCTGTAATATCAATCTTTGAATAGCTACGAGCGGAACAGCGACGGAGGGTGAAATGTATTGCCCGAACTAATGAATCCTGAAAGCAGACCAAAACAGACCAGTCAATAACAGATGCCAAAACGAACCGATATAAAAAAGATTTTAATCGTGGGCTCAGGCCCGATAGTCATAGGGCAGGCTTGCGAGTTCGATTATTCAGGCACGCAGGCGTGCAAGGCGCTCAAGAGCGAAGGGTTCGAGGTCGTGCTCATCAACTCGAACCCCGCGACTATTATGACCGACCCGGAGCTTGCCGACCGCACTTATGTTGAGCCTCTAACGCCCGACGCAGTTCGCGCCTGCATAGAACGCGAGCGTCCCGACGCGATGCTTCCGACCGTAGGCGGACAGACTGCTTTGAATCTGGCGGTCGCGCTCGCCGAAGACGGCACGCTTGAGAAGTACGGAGTCGAGTTGATCGGCGCGAAACTCGACGCGATCAAAGTCGCCGAAGACCGCATGCTCTTCAAACGCGCGATGGAAGAGATAGGGCTGATGATGCCGCGTTCGGGCTTTGCGAAAACGATAGATGAAGCGCGCGAGCTTATAAAGATGGTCAGCTTTCCCGCAATCATACGGCCTTCGTTTACGCTCGGCGGCACAGGCGGCGGCATTGCCTATAACTCCGAAGAGTATGAAGAGATCGTGGCCCGCGCGCTCGCCGCTTCGCCTATTCAGGAAACGATGATCGAGCAATCAATCATCGGGTGGAAAGAGTACGAACTTGAAGTCATGCGCGACCTGGCCGACAACGTGGTCATCATCTGCTCGATTGAAAATTTTGACCCGATGGGCATTCACACAGGCGATTCGATCACGGTCGCTCCCGCGCAGACTCTCACAGACCGCGAATATCAAGTGATGCGCGATGCCGCAATTCAGGTCATACGCAAAGTCGGCGTGGAAACGGGCGGCTCGAACATTCAGTTCGCGCTCAATCCGGCGGACGGCCAGTTGATAATCATAGAGATGAATCCGCGCGTGTCGCGCTCGTCGGCGCTTGCATCGAAGGCCACCGGGTTTCCGATTGCGAAAATCGCGGCAAAGCTCGCCGTCGGCTACACGCTCGACGAAATACCGAACGACATCACGCGCAAGACGCCTGCCAGCTTCGAGCCGACGATTGATTACTGCGTGGTGAAAATTCCCAAATGGGCGTTTGAAAAGTTCCCCGCCTCAGACCCAACGCTCGGAACGCAGATGAAATCCGTGGGCGAAGCGATGGCAATCGGTCGCACGTTCAAAGAAGCTTTTCAAAAAGGGCTGCGCTCGCTCGAAGTGCGCGGCGCGTTCAGGCTTCCAGACGATCTTGACGAGACGGAGTTGCGCCGCCGACTGGTAGTTCCGTCAGCCGAGCGGGTTTATTTCGTAATGCACGCGCTCTCTTCGGGCTACTCAATCGAAGAACTGCACGAGTTAACGAAGATTGATCCGTGGTTTTTGGATAACCTGCTTGAGATCATAGAACGCGAAGCGGAACTGCGCGGCGAAAGCCTGGAGACCATCACGCGCGAGCAATTGCGCGAAGCGAAGCGAATGGGATTTTCAGATCAACGGCTCGCGGCTTTGATGAAGACCGAGGAAAAAAATGTTCGTCGCTTGCGAAAAGAGATGAACGTCACGCCCGTCTTCAAGCGCGTTGACACGTGCGGCGCGGAGTTTGAATCCTTCACGCCTTATCTTTATTCGACCTACGAAGACGAGGACGAAGCGACGACGACTGATAGAAAGAAAGTGATTATTTTAGGCTCAGGGCCGAACCGCATAGGGCAAGGCATCGAGTTCGATTACTGCTGCTGCCACGCTGCGTTCGCGCTCGCGGAAGAGAACTGCGAATCAATAATGGTCAACTGCAACCCTGAGACTGTCTCGACCGACTACGACACATCGGATCGCCTGTACTTCGAGCCGATCACTTTCGAGGACGTGATGGAGATAGTCGAGCGCGAAAAGCCTTCGGGCGTGATAGTGCAGTTCGGAGGCCAGACGCCGCTCAACCTCGCCGTGCCGCTTCTTCGCGCGGGCGTGCCTGTGATAGGCACTTCGCCCGAATCAATTGATCTGGCGGAAGACCGCGAGCGATTCGGAAAACTACTGGTTGAACTGAATATCCCGCAGCCGCCTAACGGGTTCGCCACGTCGAACGAACAGGCCCGCGACGAAGCTGCGCGCATCGGCTATCCAGTGCTTGTGCGACCTAGCTACGTACTGGGCGGGCGCGCAATGCAGATCGTCTATGACGAAGCGAGCCTCGATAATTACATGACTTATGCCGTCGAAGCGTCGCCTGAGCATCCCGTGTTGATTGACTCGTTTTTGGAGAACGCCGCCGAGATTGATGTTGACGCGCTTGCGGACGGCGAGCGCGTGGTGATCGCAGGGATTCAACAGCATATCGAAGAAGCGGGCATTCATTCAGGCGATTCGTCGTGCGTGCTGCCGCCGTGGAGCGTCAAGCCCGCGCATCTTGATGCGATGCGACGCTACACGCGAGAGCTTGCGCGCGCGCTGAATGTCGTCGGATTGATGAACATCCAGTTCGCAATTTTTAACGATGCTGTTTACGTGCTTGAAGTGAATCCGCGCGCATCGAGGACTATCCCGTTTGTTGCGAAGGCGACAGGAGTGCCGCTTGCAAAGATAGCTGCGAAGCTGATGATCGGGCGAAAGCTTTCGGAGTTCAACCTGCCAGACGAATTAGAAGTCGAGCGATTCTATATAAAGACGCCAGTGTTTCCGTTTGTGAAATTTCCCGGCGTTGATCCGATACTTGGGCCTGAGATGCGCTCGACGGGCGAAGTGATGGGCGTCGCAGAGAATTTCGGCGGCGCGTTTTTGAAAGCGCAGCTAGGCGCAGGCGCGCGGCTTCCAAAAGAAGGCGCTGTATTCATCAGCGTAAATGACGGCGATAAAACTGAAGTCGTTAATTTAGCGCGCCAGCTTCACGAGATGGGATTCAGGCTCGTCGCGACGCGCGGCACGCTGAAGCGAATCGAGAGCGCGGGCCTGGCTTGCGACTTTGTAAACAAGGTGAACGAAGGCCGCCCGAATATAACAGACCTTGTTAAAAGCAAGCAGGTTGATTTAATCATCAACACGCCGCTTGGTCGCACTTCATTTTACGACGAGCGAGCCATTCGCCGCGCAGCTATGCAGTATTCCGTGCCCTGCATCACCACAATGACCGGCGCGACCGCTACAGTCGCGGCTATTCGCGCGCTAAAAGAAGAAGAGTTTTGCGTCAATAGCCTTCAGGAGTATCACGCTCAGGCCGCCCGCAAGTAACATCAATCCTAGATCGCAATTGCCGAAAGTGCTTTTGCCAACTCCTTCTTTGTGGCTCCTGCCGACAATACCGCCCGGACGAGTAAATCCAATGTCACAGATGGATCACCCGCCTCAATCTTTGCAACACGCGATTGGCTCGACCGCATACGCTTCGCCAGATCAGTTTGTGATAGGTTATGTTTTTCGCGTTGCACTTTCACGGCATCGGCCAAAGCTATCTTCATCTCGACTATTGCAACCTCCTCTTTGCTCAGGCCAAGAAGTTCTTCAGCCGAAGTAAAGCGCCAGCCTTTCGCCTCAAGTTTCTTTTGCTTCGATGCTTTCATTTCCCTTCCCTTTCAATCGTCATAATCTCTAAGCCTTCGCTTGCAAGATTCAATAACGCTCTTCGGCGTTTTCTGTGTCTTCTTCTCGAAGATGTCAGCTATTACTATCGCATCATTGTCAACGCGGTAGATGAGTCGCCACGTCTTGTCACGATCCATCACTCGTAACAACGCACACCAACTACAGGCATTGGCCTGGAATGAGGCATCCCTAAACTATCGCCGCGCTGCAACAGTCTCAATAAGTAGCCTGCTTCAATCCTTGCCTCTCGACTCATCGGCGGTGTTTTCATCTCGCCATGCAATATGGCAAGCGGCTTGTGGGTCGGCGACATGGCGCAATTTTATTATACCAGATCTGACATAGCAAGCATCCGAGTAAATGACGGCGATAAAACTGAAGTCGTTAATTTAGCGCGCCAGCTTCACGAGATGGGATTCAGGCTCGTCGCGACGCGCGGCACGCTGAAGCGAATCGAGAGTGCGGGCTTGGCTAAAGACGAGGGACGGGATGCAGGCTTGATCTTGCTCTTGCATTCCCGTCCAAAGTTTCTGAATTGAATTAGAAGGCTCAGGCTCCCATGCCTGTCGCTCGCGCATCAGCGGCGGGCTTTGCGAAGAAGCTGACGATGCCGCCTATTAGAAGGATGCATGTAAACACCAGCGCTTTCGGAGCAAAGATGGCTGGCGCAATCGCTCCAATAAGCATCAGCAGCCCTGCTATTTTTCCCTTTCCTTTGAATGCCATCACGCCGCCTACGATTCCAAGCACGGCAGACCCCAGCAGTATGTAAGCTGCCGTGATGGTCTTATCAAGCTCCGTCATGTCAACGCCCAGATTCCTTGCCGCACCGACCAATTCCTTCATTGAATTGGCGTCACTGAGCCATTTCATGCCAAGAAAACCTGCTGCGAGTCCTCCTAAAATCCCTAATACCAATCCTGCTATTCGCATACATTTCTCCTTTCGATCAGTTATTTTGTTGTTACAAAAGACAGCGGACTATTGTTGCTTTTGCGTCACTTGAAATGGTCTGAAATGCTTTTACGACGGCGCAGATATTATATCGTTTAAGCTCCCACGACAAGTTTGTTTCAGCATTCAGCGCGCAATTTTGTACGAGCATTTATGCCTGCTTGTGGATGGCTCTGTTTTTGCGAACCTGTATGATAAATTCATTTTATGCGAGCAGTAGTTCAACGTGTTACATCATCAAGCGTCACAGTCGATGGCCTTGTCGTAGGCGAGATAGGCGCGGGCTTACTCGTGCTGCTCGGCGTCGCGCGCGATGACGGCAAACAAGACGCAGATTACCTTGTGGACAAGATAACAAACCTGCGCATCTTTAACGATGAGCACGGCAAGATGAATCTTTCGCTGCTCGATGCATCGGGCGCAATACTGGTAGTCTCGCAATTCACGCTCTATGGTGACACGCGGCGTGGCCGTCGCCCCTCTTACATTGACGCTGCCGAACCCGAAAAAGCAAACGCACTTTATGAATACTTCGTAGCGCGCGTCCGGTCGCAAGGCGTCAAAGCCGAAAC
>DATEKX010000659.1:0-8789 GCA_035277165.1 Blastocatellia bacterium
TCTTTGCCTGTTCGAGATAAGGTATGGATTCTTTCAGATGGCCGAGCCTGTAGTGAGCAAGACCCAGAAATTGCGCAGCCTGTTGGTATTGTTTGCTACCTTGCTCTGCCTGCTTGACCGCAATCGAAAGATATTCGACCGCGCGAGCGTAATCGTTTTTTTGATAATGCGCCAGCCCCATCAAATGATTTATTTTCGATTCATTCGACTCGGATTTTGGGATGGCTTTCAAAATATCTATAGCGGCATCGACCTTGCCCGCGCTCAAAAACGCTTGCGCCTGCTCGATTGTGGCTGTCTGGCTTTCTACATTCACAACAGCCAGCGCTATCAAGACCTGCAGCGATAATAGACAGAATAAAAACTTCCTCATCATACCCGAACCCGGAAAACCGTTGCCAGATAAGAGTATATCGCCAGAGGCACGCAGGGCAATGCCGCGAAGTATTGCCAAAGCAGTTTACATTTTTGTAAGACGACTTCTTGACATCGGACTTCTTTAATTGATATACCCTAGACTGAAATCGAGTGGACGCGATTACCTCACAGTAAATAACAAATATATTGGCGGTAGAAATCGAGGATGCGCAACTCGACTGCTCAAGAAGAGCAGTTCAATTGGTCAAAATCTAACTCCGACTTATTACGGGGTCTTCTTCAATGTTCTCAAGTTCTGTGGGAGTAGGTACTCTGGAAATCGCATTTCCAGAGCCTTCAACGTCTCTGTAACTCGGAAAGTTGTCTGAAATGTCTACGGCTTTATACAAGACATCTCGGATTTAAAAACAGGCTGGCCGATTTGTGCCCAGCCTTCAACTGTCTAGCTCACGATTGTATGCCGATCTTCAAGGAGGCAACACCTTATGTACAAAAGCAAGATCCCATTGCTAATACTCAGTCTGCTGCTAACGATCACCGCGCTCTCGGTGAGCACAAGGGCGCAGGCTGTTTATGGAAGCATCAGCGGCACCGTCTCTGATCCAAGCGGAGCAGTAATTGCGGGAGCCACTGTCACAATAACAAACGTCGAAAGACAAACGACCGACACTGTAACGACAAACGATTCGGGACTATTCGTCAAGGAGCGCTTGCTCCCCGGTAGGTACGAAGTGAAAGTCGAGGCGCAAGGCTTCAGGCAGAAACTGGTATCTGAGGTCGTCGTAAATGTAGACTCCCAGACCAATCTTGATTTGCCGCTCGAAGCGGGCGCGGCCAGCGACACTGTCACGATAACAGCGTCCGTAGGCCAGTTGCTTAAGACCGACCGCGCCGACGTGTCTACATCCATCGAGCAAAAGCAGATCACAGACCTGCCCATACTCGACAGGAATTTCACAAAGTTCATCCTGCTCACGCCGGGCACGCAGCAACTCCAGTGGCAACACGCGGCGAGCGAAAACCCGCAAGGCTCGACGCAAATCATGGTCAACGGCCAGCACTTCAGCGGGACTGGCTATCAACTGGACGGCACGGAAAACCGCGACCCGATTCTCGGCATCATCGTCATCAACCCGAATTTCGAGGCGATTGGCGAAACCAAGATCACGTCGCAGAATTATGATGCCGAGTTCGGGCAGGCAATCGCCGGAGTCGTGTCTGTGCAGACCAAATCCGGCACGAACGAATTTCATGGAAGCGTCTTTGAGTTCCGGCAGAACGACGTGCTGCAGGCGCGCAATCCGTTCGTGCAGATTGTGCCGGATACCAACGGCAATTTGATACCGCCTTCGCTGAAGAATCAGTTCGGCGGCTCCATCGGCGGCCCGATCATCAAAGACAAGCTGTTCTTTTTTGGCGACTATCAGGGGACGCGCAGCAAGATCGGCGGATCGCGATTGCTTACGGTTCCAACGGCTGCGGCTCGCACAGGCGACCTGAGCGCTTTCGGCGTTAATATATTCGACCCGCAGACCGGCCTGCAATTTCCCGGCAATAGGATTCCAAACGGTCGCATATCGCAGCAGGCTCGCAACCTCTTGAACTTGATACCTCTGCCTAACACTGCGGGCACGGACAACGGAACCCGCAACAATTTCGTTGCGAGCGGCAGCGAGATTTTCGATAACGATACCTTCGATGTCCGAATAGACAATCGGCTCAGCGAGAAATTGAATATCTTCGGGCGCTATAGCTTCGCAGACTACGTTCGCAACGGCCCGCAAGCTTTCGGCGCGGGCGGCGGCCAGAATCTCGGATCGCTTGGCGGCACATCTAAGGTTCGCAATCACAGTATTGCGCTTGGTTTCGACTACACCCTGTCGCAAAGCATGCTGGTAGACTTCCGTTTCGGGTTCTTCAAATACGGAGTGGCCGTGCTGCCCAACGACTTTGGCACAACCCCCGCAACGGATGCGGGAATCCCGGGTTTGAATCTCGATACTGGCTTCACATCCGGTTTGTTCGCAGGCTTTGTGGGCGACACGGGCAGGCCCGGATTCTTCAGGTTCGGTTCCGGCCTGGACGATTTCACAGGTCGCTGCAATTGTCCTCTGGATGAACAGGAAAAACAGTTTCAGTTCGTCTCCAACCTGTTGAAGTCCTGGGGCAATCACACCTTCAAGTTTGGTATTGATATCCGCCGCGCTTTCAACCTGCGCGTGCCGAGCGATAATCACCGATCAGGCGAGCTTTCCTTCAGCCAGAATCGAACGGGCCAGGTAGCAGCAGATGGCACGCTGGTCAGCGAAGGACTCGGACTCGCAACATTCCTGATCGGCGATGTGACGTCGTTCAAACGTTTCGTTAGCACGAGCACGGATGCGAAAGAACGGCAGTGGCGTCACTTCTACTACGGCCAGGACACGTGGCGCGTAAATCAGAAACTTACGCTCGCCTACGGCCTGCGACTGGATGTCATCAACCCGCAGAGTGTGGATTCCGCAGGCAATGGCGGCTTCGTTGACACGGAAACCGGAGAAGTGATCGTGGCCGGAGTTGGCGGCAACGATCTGAACGGAGGCGTCGAAAACAGCTTGAACTTCGCGCCTCGCCTCGGCGTCGCTTATCAGTTGAGCGAGAAGACTGTTATCCGAGCAGGCTATGGTCGCAGCTACGACATCGGCGTGTTCGGCTCTGTCTTCGGTCATACCGTGACGCAGAACCTGCCCGTCCTTGCCATACAAAACATTCCGGGCAGCAATGGACAGGTATCGGTCTTTAATCTGAATCAAGGGCCGCCTGCGTTTAACGCTTTCTTCGGCCTGAATGCGCCACCCAATCAGGGCGGCGTTCCGAATGCGTCGCTACCCGATAACGGGCGGTTCTTCCTGCCGAACGGAGTCACCCCGCGCGTGGTGAACTTCAAGCAGCGGCTGCCGACCGTTGATGCCTGGAACCTGACTTTCCAGCATGAGTTGACGAAGACCATCTCGGCTGAGATCGCTTACGTCGGCAATAAAGGCTCGCATGTTTTCTGCGGCAACAACCCTGATTGCGAAGGCAACCAGCCTACGCTTGAAGGCTTCGGCACGGTGCCGAGAGATCAACGCCGGTTGTTCTTCAACAAGTTCGGCTGGCAGCAGGACGTTCTGCTCTACTGCAACTGCGGCGACAATCGTTACAATTCGCTTCAGACGAAATTGACGAAACGCTTCAGCAACAGTTATTCGATTCTCGCGCACTACACCTTGCAGAGGTCAACCAACTATGACCGCGATTACTTTTTCATAGATCGCGAGTTGAACCACGGCCCATCCGATTTTGATCGCACCCACTCTTTCGTTTTCTCGCAGACGGCGGAATTGCCGTTCGGGCGAAACAGGCGATTTTTGGGGGATGCATCAAAAGGGGTGGATTACTTGATAGGTGGATGGCAGTTCAATTCGAACACGACGATTCAAAGCGGGCTGCCGTTCAACGTCGGTTACGATACCAGCGGAATCTCGGATACCGGCCCGAATCGCCCCGACATAGTTGGCGATCCTAACACGGGCGGGCCGCGAGACAGGTTCTTTGATCCTACTGTCTTTGCAAAACCGGCGGTGGGGACTTTCGGCAACCTGGAGAGAAACGCGTTGCGTGGGCCGAAGTACTGGCGCACCGACGCGTCGCTGTTCAAGAAGTTCAGTTTTACGGAGACGAAAGAACTGGAATTCCGCATCGAGACGGTGAATCTGTTCAATCACGTGAATCTCGATCAACCGGACGCTTTCCTCGGAAACCCGGCCAGTCCTAACGCGAACGCGGGGCGCATCTCGAACACCGCTTTCGGCGGCAACGACCCGCAACGTAATTTCCAATTCGCTCTGAAGTTCAAATTCTAAGCGAAAGTTCAAACTAAAAAAGGGAGAAGTCCAAACGGGCTTCTCCCTTTTTGTTTGCCGTCACGCTTGATTTACTTAGCCCGATGCGTGGGGATTGCTAATCCATCCAGCTTGAGCACCTTCTGTTTTTCGCTTTCAGGCAATTCGGCGTACAGCTCTGTGAATGCGGCGTTGGTCCAGCCGAAGCCTATCACGTTTGTCTCGTACCCGAACTTGATTCCTGCGCCTAACTGCGAAGTGCGGCGTTCGACATCATACTTCTCGACAATCGTGTTGTGCTCTATGAAGTCTTTCAAAATCATCGAGAGAAAATTGACGGTGATGCGGTCAGCCTCTTTCGCGTACCCGTAGCGGCGCAGCCCCTTGATCGCTATCAACTGCATCGGAGCCCAGCCGAACGGAGCGTCCCATTGATTGCCGCTCGCATTAGTGCTCGTCTGTAATCCGCCCGCTCTTTCAAACAGATGCAGGTTGGCAACGACTCGCGCGGCTTGCTTGCGGTCGGCTATCCCCGCCCACAAAGGATAAAACGTCGTGACGAACGGATAGCGCCGCACGCTCTTTCCGACGAAGTTGTAATCGTAATAAAGCCCGTCACGCTCGTCCCACATCAGCCGGTTGATCTTCAGTCGTCGCTCTTCGGCTTTCTGTTTCCATACGGCGGCATCAGCCGCGCGGCCAACAAGAGTCAATATCTCGGCGGTCTCTTGCTCCATTTCGCAGAGCAGAGAATTCAAGCACACGGGGTCGTAATGAATGATGTCAACGTTAAACTGGCCGAAGCGATTCGACGGGTCGAAACCGGATTCGCGCATCGAACGGTCGCCTTTGTAAAACAGGTCTGTCAATTGATCCTTACCTTTGTCGTAGTACTGACTCAGGTCGTAGTCCGTGACTTCGTGCGAGCGATAATACTCTTTCACGCGGTCGTAATGAGTCCGGCCCTGTTTATCGCGTTCGTCTGAAATGACTTCAGGCGCAGGGCCGTCGCCGAAATCATAGTAACGCGAAAGGCCAGTCTGCGCCGTCAGGTGTGGCTCGCTCGTCCAGAAGCGGTAGCATTTTTCTATCGAAGGGACAGTGCTTTTAAGCCAGTTCATATCCTTCGTTTTTCGATAGACTCCGAGAATCATCTGTGTGAGAAACGGCGGCTGCGAGCGAGTGAGATAATATGTCCGGTTGGCGTTAAGCACTTTCCCGTAGTTCTCTACCTGATAGAGAAAGTTATCAATCATGTTTTTCGCCAGTTCGATCTCGCCATCTCTGAGCAATCCGACTTGAATGAAGTAACTGTCCCATCCATACATTTCGTTGAAGCGCCCGCCCGGCACTACGTAAGGGTTAGGCAGATAAAGCAGCCCGTGCCCTTGAATGTCGCGTTGCGAATCAGGCAGGCGGCGCAATTCGATTTTGCTGAAATCAGCGGCGGACATTTGAGTCTTGAGCGAAGCCGCTATGCGGTCTGTGTCTTCGTTGCCCGGCACATAAACCAGCCATCGCCCGCTTGCCGTCGGTTGAAACTTGGGATCAACCGCGGCGGCGGCAAGCCTGGCGTTCGAGCGCGTTAATGTGTGCCAGCTTTTCTTGATGTAGTTTTGTATGGCTTGCATTTGTTCCTTTGTCGCCGTGTCTGCCATCGCAGGGGCGGGCAGAATTGATAAAAGAATTAAGAGATTAATTGAGAGCTTTTGGAATCGTCGTTTGAATGTCACCTTTACCCCTCCTTGATTAGCCACGAATTGCACGAATTGATACGAATTATCACGAATCATTTAAGTAGTGGGATGATTATTTCCCGGCGAACGTAAGTATCACCCGCGCCATCAAAAGTGATTGTAAGCACAGGGTCACGCCCGCTCGCCTCGGTCACTTTTACGCCGCTCGCTGCGCCTATTCGCTGTGGCGTGCGAACTCGCAACGTGTACGAGCGACCGCCTAATCCTTCAAGCGTTAATCGAAGCGCATTCTTATCAGCACGCGAACGCAACACGCGCAGTCCTTGATTGCTTTGTCCGGCCAGAAGCGGTTCTGGTTGCAGATAAACTTCCGTGCCTTCATCGTAGAGATATACGACTTCCGTCGTCGGGCCTATCCCTTCGACTATGACTTCGCACCGCGCAATATCACCTGCGCGCACCATCTGAAATTTTTGCTGGCGGCCATTGACCGTGACTGAGCGAATCTGCGCATCCAGAGGGAACGCAGGCGCTACTGTTATTCGCTGCAACACTGGTCGCGCCCCGTTCCGGTTGTCTGTTTCACGTCGCGCAATCAAAACTCGCTCGCGGCCCCGCTCGCGCTCAATCGTAAAATCAAAACGCGCTCGACCTGTCGCGAAGTTGCGAACAGAGGCTCGCTGCCAGTCGGCTGGTATTTGCGGCGCAAACGAAAGAGCGTTGCCGCCCGCGCTCGCTTCAATTCCGAGCAGCCCGCGCAAAGTTGGCGTTACGACCATCGCCTCAGACCACACTTGATGGTGAGACGAACGACCGAAAGGCGCGTTGAAATCTCCTGATAATAACTCCGTCACATATCCAAGCGCGTTAGTGTAAGTGAGACCTACACTAGCCATCAAAGCCTGATAACCAACGTGCGCGCGGCCATAGCGGTAAGCCCCCATCGCCGCCCATCCTGTGAACAGCGGCCACACAGACCCGTAATGATATGAGAGCGGATCATAAAGCGAACTGCGATTGGAAATAATTCGCGTGCCCCAGTCCGTCAGCATAGCGCCGCTTCCGATGTGATCAATCTCGGATTGCGCTCGCTCATCGTCGAGCGTGCGCCACCACAGCGGCACGGCAGGCAGCACCGTGTCTTCATCAATCAGCCGCGCATTGTTGAGCGCGTTCAAACGCGATTGACGGCGTTCGCGATTCGGCCCCGGCTCCGCCGCGCGAGTCTGCGGCAGCGATGTTGCGAAAGCATAAAAGCCCTGATCGTTGAGCCAGTATGTCTGTTCCATCGCTTTGCGAGTTTTATCACTTTCGGCGCGGGCATCCGTGGCGAGCGATTTCTGGTCTGCGGCTTCGGCCATCTCTGCCAGCCCTGTGAGCGCTTCTACCCATAGCCCCTGCATGTAGATTTCTTCGTGCGGAGGATAGAGCGCCCCGCCTTCAACCCAACCGTGACCGAATTTAGTGTTTTCAATCAGGGAGTTGCCATCAGTGTCGCTTGCTGCGGTAAAGCGATAAGCTTTTATGATCGAATCCCAGTTCTTTTTTATGAAATCCAGATCGCCAGTCGCCCGCCAATAGTCTGCATGGGCGATGATATAAAGTGGCGTAGCATCGGCGCTCGCCCACGGGTAGCCATACTGTTTGAACCACTCGATCAATCCTGCGCTCTGAGATATTTCGTGAGGAATCTTACCGTCTTCGCGCTGAAACTTTTTCAGGAAATCAAGCGCCGTGCGCGTCGCCGCAAAGTCTCCGTAAGATGTGATGGCGAGCGCAGTCCAGAGCGCATCGCGGCCAAAAAACCATGCGAACCCCGGTCGCTCGCTTTCGCCCGAAGTGCGAAACCCTGCAAGCAAACCTGTGCCGAGCAGTGGGTTCGTAGCAAACCCTTTATCTACGCCGACCTTCGCCCACTCGAACGCGCGGTTTAGCCTCTCATCAGGCGTATTGATACTCACGGTCTCACTGGCAAATCGCTTATAGTACTCAACGTTTTTTTCATAGAGCGATTCGGCAGAGTTGAGCAATTTATCATATACGGCTTTCGCCTTGTCGCGGCCTTCCGTGCTGCCCGCGATGACGATGGGAATGAAGTGTGACTTCATCGTTTCAGGAGATACTTCTATGATGAATTGAACGGGGACATCTCGCGGTTCTTCCTGATAGGGCATGACTGAAACATCGCGCGCTGCAGGTGAACCTATCAAACCGACGAAGCGATTGGTCTCTTCGGATATAGTGTAGACATGCGATCTTTCGTCAAATCCTATGTAGCCGGTCATCAACCCTGCGGGCCACATCAATCGAAGCTTAGGTCTGAACGATCCGGTGATCGTCATCGGTAGAGTGCTGTCAACATCGAGCAGCATCACGATCCCGGAGTCATCAACAGGCGCAAATATTATCTGGCGCACGGTGAACGCCGCGTGCGAGTAAGTGAAGATAGTGGCTTCGGGTCGGGCGTTGATTGAAACGGTGATTTCAGGCCCGTGAATGTTCAGCGGATAGCCTTGAAGCTTAAACGACAGGTTGAAATCGTCGAGTATCTTCATCGGGTAGACCCAGGCTTCAAGCGCGCGATTTTCGTAGCCGAAGACTGCTGACCTTCGGCCAAGTACATCGAAAAAGGAGCCAAGCTGAGTGCGCCGCTCAAGTTCCAGACCGCTCTTTCGCAGATCGAATTTCCGTGTTGTCTGAGCTTTCACGCCATATGAAAAAATGGAAAGAAGAAGCACAAACCAGATGAGACTTTTGTAACCCGACCCCTTGTTCAATAGTACCTCCCAAGCAGAAGAGCGATTGAATTGGTTGCTCCGAATTGTATTCGGGTGTATCAATCAATTCAAGC
>DATEKX010000660.1:0-3274 GCA_035277165.1 Blastocatellia bacterium
AAAAATGGCATTATCCCGACTTCCCCAATTAAGCTCGTCATTGAACCTCAACGGTCACGGCTCGATTCTACTATAAAACTTTCATACGACAAAAGCATTGAGCGCTTGAATCGAAACTGCTTTTTCGTCGCTAAAAAACAAGAACCAGATAAGGCCACAGGCTGAGAAGCGTTGTGAAAAGTCTACGGCGAGGTATGCCGCGATTGCGAGCCGATTGCGAAGATTGCATCGCCTCGATAATGCGATTTTTGACGCCCGCTTGAATCAATTTAGCGCGCGCGCCGGGCGAGAGATCGAATTTGTTTGCCACTGAATGCTTGATGCTCGCCAGTATGTAATCTTCTGAAACTCCCTGCTTCGTCCAATCGACAATTGTATCGTTGGTGATAATCATAAAACTCGGCGGCCCGCTCTTGTCTTGCGACAAATCGGGTTGCGTCGTCTGATTGGTCCGGGCAATCGCAGGGTCTTCGAGCATTCCTTTTTTCCGTTCTTCGATTTTGCGCATGCGATCTGTCAAACCCTGATATTCGTAAAGCGACATTTCCGCTCGATGCATCGGCTCCCAAAACCTATCTTCTTTCGGTTTCAACTGAGTCGCTTGTTTGTAATGACTGACGGCCTGCTCCAGATATTGCCTTGTCAAAACGGGATCATCGAATGTGAACGCCTTAGCTTCGTCCGCGACCCCCAGACTATACAGGCGATAGGCATCATCACTTGAGCTTTTGAACACTGGCGTAGCATTTAATAGATCAAGCGATTGATCCCACAAACCCTGTTTAAAAAGTTCGCTCGCGCTTTTGAGCTTGCCCTTCGGCAAAAGCACCTTGACCCATTCTTTGCTGGAAACGAATCGCGCCGATATGTAGCCAGCGGCTTGCTCTGCGAGAAATTGATAGACTCCTTTCGCGTCGGGCGCGCCTCGGCCTTCCTCGAAGTCTTGCTTGTAGAAGATCGTCTGTCTATCGCCATCGAGCACGAGTCCCGTTTTCACATCTCTGATTTCAAACTCGAACGAGAGGCGGCCATAAACGACAAGCGCTCTGTAATTGACATTGACATATCCGTATTCCGGTATAGTCTGGTCCGTGTTCGTCTCATCGATATGAATCGTACTCGAACCTATTTCCTGATATTCCATTCTGGTCAGCGTTTCCCAGTTCGATGAAGAGTCGCCAGCCGTGATGGTGCAGGTGATTACTGTTTCTGCGTTGTTTGAAACAAGTTTGAGGCGCGAGCTTTTCGACCGCACGATCATTGCGAGCGAATCTCTCATTCGGTCCGGCAGACCCGGATCGAGCGAGGGATTAGAGTAAAACTGCGCAAAGATGGTCGGGGCGGTCAGGTAAACTTTCGGGGGTCGCCGGTAGTAAAGCGAGGACTCTATTTTCGATATTCCAAACCCCTGAGCCTTTGACTCGACAGCGGCAAGTGCTGTCAGAATTATGCAAAACAGGATGCCAAAAACGAGTGGTGAATTTTTTTTGCTATCGAATTCATCAAAGCAAATTTGGGTTGTCAGGATGCTGCGCATGATCGGTTCCTCCGAATCAATGGCCCATCCTAGTTGATCGTAGTTAAGCACAGCATAGACAAAGAATCAATTACTTTGTCAGGCAGGACTGTAAGAAAGTAAATGTAGGGGCAGGGCTTGTCCCTGCCCGAATGGTCGTAAGACCATGACCAGTCATCGCCTGTCGGCGATCCGGGCAGGGACAAGCCCTGCCCCTACCATGCCCGTCAACCGACTTTGTTACAGCCCTGCTTTGTCAGGCCGCCGTTGAATTTGAGAAAGCTTCTCGGCGCGTGGTATCGTTTTATTTCGAGATAATCTGCAATCCAGATCAACCCGCATAAGCGATAACCGTTTTGAGGAGTTCTCGGTGAGCAATGCCCAGTTAGCCCGCGAGGCGCTGCAACAACATTTCGGATTTACGGATTTCCGCGAGGGCCAGGCCGAAGTCATCGAATCTGTCCTGGCAGGCCGCGATACGGTCGTCGTCATGCCGACGGGCGGCGGCAAATCGCTCTGCTACCAACTGCCCGCTTTGATGCTGGACGGCGTCACGCTTGTTGTTTCGCCGCTCATCGCTTTGATGAAAGATCAGGTTGACCAACTCGCGGCGCGAAACATCGCTTCTACATTCATCAACAGTTCGATCAGCTACGGCGAAACCAACAAACGATTGAGCAAACTGCGGATGGGAGAGTACAAGCTCGTTTACGTAGCGCCGGAACGATTCCGAAGCCAGACCTTCATGGATTCAATCGCGGAAACCGGGGTGCGATTGTTCGCGGTTGACGAAGCGCATTGCATATCGCACTGGGGGCATGATTTCAGGCCGGACTATTTGAGATTGAAAGAAGCGGCGCACAGGCTCGGTCGCCCGCAGATAATCGCGCTGACGGCTACGGCCACGCCGCAGGTGCGTGCAGACATAAGCGAGCAACTAGGCATCACAGACCCACACGTTTCAGTAGCAGGATTTGATCGCCCGAATCTCGCGCTGCGCGTGCTGCACACGGCGACCGAAAAAGAGAAGCTGGATGTGCTCAAGCAACTGATCCGGGATTCGACAGGGTCAGGGATAATTTACGCCGCCACGCGCAAAAGCGTTGAGCAGATTTCAGCAAAACTCAAACTCGCGGGCCTGAGCGTAGAGTTGTATCACGGCGGAATGGATGAAGGCGAAAGAAGCCGCGCGCAGGACGTTTTCATGGGCGGCAAAGCGCAGGCCATCGTTGCGACCAATGCATTCGGCATGGGGATTGACAAATCTGATATTCGATTCGTCGCCCACTTTCATCTGCCCGGCTCGATTGAAGCTTATTATCAAGAAGTCGGTCGCGCTGGCCGAGACGGATTGCCCGCCGATTGTGTGATGTTATTCAACTACGCGGACACTCGCACTCAGCAGTTCTTCATCGAAGGCAGCCACCCGTCGCCCGAATTAATCAGCCGGGTCTATAAAGAGATCACATCGTTTGGCGCTGAAAAAGTAGAACTCTCCGCGCGCGAAATAGCCGAGCGTGTCGGCGTGAAAAACGATATGTCAATCTATTCTGCGCTCGTCGTGCTTGAAAAAGCCGGTCACATAGAACGCGGGCGACCGAGCGACGCAACGGTTCTTGCGCTGATGAAAGCGCCTGTGGACGAAGCGCTGGGCGCTGTCTCTGACGAATCGACCGAAGGGGCGGTGATGCGCGACCTCGTCTTCACACGGAACGTGAACGAGCGCGAGCAGACCGAGCTTGAGGTGGGCGTGGTAGG
>DATEKX010000661.1:0-12335 GCA_035277165.1 Blastocatellia bacterium
TCATCGCACGCCTTGCCGGTGGAGTGACGCTCGATCAGGCGCAGCAGGAATTGACACGCATCTCTGAAGAAATCAAAGAGCAGTATCCCGACACAAACCGTAATACCGCCGCTCTGGTCGCGCCACTCAAAGAGGGCGTTGTGCGAGGGGTGCGACTGGCAGTTTTGTTGTTGCTTGGCGCAGTGCTGTTCGTGTTGTTGATCGCTTCCAGCAATGTGGCCCATCTGTTGTTGACTCGCTCGGTCGCGCGCAAACGCGAGTTCGCTGTGCGTCAGGCGCTCGGCGCTGGCGCGAGTCGTTTGCTGCGCCAGCTTGTGATCGAAGGTCTGTTGTTGATGCTGTTGTGCGCAGTGCCGGGACTGCTGCTGACGATCTGGGGAACACGAAGCGTCGGGTTGCTGATTCCGACCGGCCTGAACATTCCGCGTTTCGATTTTCAGGTGGACAGTTACGTCATACTTTTTACGCTGGCAATTTCACTGTTGCCCGGCATCGTCCTGGGATTGGTTCCGGGGTTTTATGCTCGAAGAATCAATCTTGTTTCCGGGTTGACTGGAACCGCTCGCGCAACGGGCAGCCCAGGCAGTCGGCGACTGCAAAAAGTTCTGGTGATTGCTGAAATCGCTCTGGCTCTAGCGCTGCTGATTTCAGCCGGGCTGATGGCGCAAAGCTTCCGCAATCTTCAACGACTCGATCAAGGATTCAATCCAGACAACGTGCTTACATTTCGCGTTTCGACGAGAGGCGCAGAATACCGTGACAGTCAAAGGCGACAGCGATTCTTCAAAGATATTCATGATCGTTTAGCCACTATTCCGGGAGTGCTGTCAGTCGGCGCATCACAATTTCATCCTTTCTATCCACAGTTCGGCACGGCGACTTTAATGCTTGAAGGACAGCCCGTGCCTGAACCCGGAAAAGAACCGCGAGTGACAGCCGTCAGAATCACTCCCGATTATTTCACCGCGATGAAGATGCCTCTGCTGCAAGGGCGGCAATTCACAGAAGACGACTCTGCCGCATCCTTGCCTGTGATCGTAATAAGCGCGAAGATGGCGCGTCAGTTATGTGGCGATGAAGACGCGCTTGGCAAAAGATTAAAGATTGGAAACAGTCTTGATGTTTGGCGTCAGGTCGTAGGAATAGTCGGCGATGTGCGCACGGATTCTTTTCCGCCTGATCCGCAGGCGACTGTTTACGTTCCTTTGGAACAAGACACCGCGCCGCTTGCCCTTGCTTATGTATTGCGAACCACTGCAAGCCCGCTTGCGTTTACAGAAGCGGCAAAGAAAGAAGTGTGGTCGGTCGATAGAGCAATGCCTGTTTATCTGGTGCGTTCGATGGAGGATATTGTCAGCGGGATGGATTGGCGCACACGTTTTGTGATGTCGTTGCTGGCGATTTTTTCCGTCATATCTTTGCTGCTGGCGGTCACAGGCATATATGCCGCGCTGTCTTATTCGGTCTCGCAGCGGACTCGTGAAATCGGCATTCGGATGGCGCTTGGCGCAAACAGAAACGACGTGCAGAAACTGGTTATCAAACAAGGAATGAAGCTCGCGCTGGCAGGCGTGATAATTGGCGCAGCCGCTTCTTTAGCAATGACGCGCTTGATGGCAAGCTTGCTATTCGGCGTGAGCAGTAACGACCCGGTGATTTTTTTATCTGTCACATTGCTGTTGATGCTGGTAGCGCTCGCGGCCTGCTGGATTCCAGCGCGACGCGCGACGAAAGTTGATCCGATGATCGCTCTGCGTTACGAATGAATTCTTAGCCACGAATTGCACGAATGTTTACGAATTGGTACGAATCATCCGTATCAATTCGTGGTTATTTATTGCTTATGGAGTTTTTTCAAAAGCTCGCCTATTTTGTTTGACAGCGAGCCGCCTCTAAGCCCGACTGCGCGAACGATGCCGTCTTGATCTATCAAAACCGTGCGCGGAATCGCGTCCACCTTGTATAGCTGCGCAAGCTGGTTGGCCCATCTTCGGCCATCATAATATTGAGGCCAGGTTATCTCTTCCTGCTTCGCGTAATCTTCAAAAGCCTTGCGGTTCGAGTCTAGATTGACACCTATAATGATGAACCGATCACCGCTGTACTTCTTCCAGATGCTTCGCACGTGCGGCATATCCTCGCGGCAGGGGCCGCACCAGCTTGCCCAAAAATCCAACAGCACTACTTTGCCTTTGAATTTTTCAAGCGACAATTCTTCGCCTTCGCTCGAAGTAACTTTGAATGGAAGCGCGACATTTTCTCCGGCCATCTTCGGGTTCGCTATGATCAAGCGTATCTGCCCCGCGTCGTAAGCATCGGGCGAGGCTTCAAGATAAGACTTCAGCGCGGCAACCCCTTCATCCGTCTTGCCTGCTTTGATGAGAACGATGCCGAGGTGATGATAAGCTTTGACCACTTTGCCGCCGCTCAATTCAATCGAGCGCTTCAAAACGGTCGTAGCTTCATCGAGCAATTTATTATCGTTTTGCAAATAAAGAACGACGCCGAGCGCGTTATACATTTCGGCCTGATTGTCAGGTTTGAGTTCTGCCGCCTGTCGGAACGCGATGGCGGCTTCTTTATAATTCTGGGTTTGAAAATTGATCTGGCCGATGAACGAGTAGCATTCGGCGCATTTACCATTGCGCAGCGTTGCGGCTCGTTTGAATTCGGCGATAGCTTCGTCGGGCCTGCCCTGACGCATTAGAACTCGCGCGTGAGTGAACGCTTTCTGAGATTCATCCTCCGGTTCCAGGGCCGGATTCCTGAAGACTTCCTGCGCCGCAACGCAAGAGGCCAGGACACAAATCAGAGAGCAAATACGAAAAAGGTTTTTCATAGAATTACTCCTCGCCGATTCACTGTTCGGCTACTCGATCAATTCAACCTCAACTCGACTGTCGCATTTTTCGACTGCTTTCGGTCGAGGCGTCTGGCGGCCATCGTCACGCCTGTCGTTTGAGCTATGGCATCAGGAACTATAAAGAACACCAACCCTTCGCGCGACTCTCCCGCGCCGAGCGGCTTGGTAAAATCGAGCGAATAAGAAGCGAAATCTTCTTGAGATTCTTTGTACCCGGATTTGCTGTAGGTCGAAATCTCGTAATAAGAGATCAGTCGCTTAAACGCCTTCTTCGCATCAGCCATTTTATACCCGCGACCGTCTGCCGCTTTGATCTCGAATTGCGCTTTGCTTAAATCAACCGGCTCCTGGCCTTGATTCACCAATTCCAATCTGATTGGAAGAACGCCTGCTAAAATCAGGTTTGCGTTGAAGGTTTCATATAAATAATCTTCATCTCTGATTGCTTCCGCTTCGATCTCGATTTGATCCGATTTCGCGCGAGCAATATTGACCGGCGGCGCTTCACGACCTTCTTTAATCTTGAAGGGTCTTTCTCGGATCTCGAACGGTTTTCCGCCGCATCCTGTGATGACCAATGTAATCAATAAAACGAAGACGGAGGCGAGCGGTCGCAGCGTTGCAAATCGCAAACGCAGCGGCTTCGCGACTCGAAACTGAACCTTTGCAAAACGCATTACAGTTGATGCTACGGGAGCGGCTTTCGAGTGTCAACTTGCCCAGCTTGCAACGGGTATGCTAACGTCAATTTTTTCACCTGATGGCTCGCTTCGTGACAAACGCGAGTCGTCTCAGTTGACAGTGCAAGTTTTGAGTTGAGCTTATGATTCGGACTTATAAAGGAAACTGGCCGCAAATCGCCCCGACCGCGTTCATCGAAACTAGCGCGCAGGTCATAGGCGACGTGCAAATAGGCGAGCATTCGAGCGTATGGTTCAACTGCGTGATTCGCGGCGACGTTCATTATATCCGCGTAGGCCACAGCACGAACATACAGGACGGCACGGTCATTCACGTAACGAACGGGCGGTTTCCGACTGAGATCGGAAACCACGTCACGATAGGGCATGGCGTGATGATTCACGGCTGCACAATAAAAGACCGCTCGCTCGTCGGCATCGGCTCGATCATTTTGGACAACGCAATCATTGGCGAAGAGTCGTTCATCGCCGCAGGGTCGCTTGTCACACCGGGCACTGTGATTCCTCCGCGCTCGATGGTGATGGGTTCGCCTGCGAAAGTGCGGCGTGAAGTGACTGAATCGGAAATCGAACTCATAAATCGTCACTGGCAAAATTACATCGAGTACAAGAACAACTACATGGCAGAGCCTGGCCAGTGAGCGGCAGGCAGGCTCCGGGATTGATTTATTAACGTTATGCTTGACAACTTAGGAACATTGAAACGAACACATTATTGCGGCGAACTGAGGCCTGAACACGCTGGGGAGATGGTTAAGCTGATGGGCTGGGTACATCGCAGACGCGATTTCGGCCCGCTCACTTTCATTGACCTGCGCGACCGCGAAGGCATCGTGCAGGTAGTCTTTGACGAACATAAGAACGGCGAAGCTCATGCTCGCGCAAAGGAACTGCGAAGCGAATATGTCGTCTCTATCGTCGGCAAGGTCGTCATGCGCGACAAAGACAAAATCAATCCAAACATCAAGTCCGGTCGCATAGAAGTCAAAGCGCGCGAGCTTTATGTTCTGAATGACGCAAAGACTCCGCCGTTCGAGATTGATGCGAACCGCCCGAGTGAAGAGGTTCGGCTCAAGTATCGCTACCTCGACCTGCGCCGCGAAAAGATGCAGTACAACATACGGCTGCGGCATCGCGCGGCCATAGCCGTTAGAAAATACATGGACGAGCACGGCTTCTATGAAATAGAAACACCGCTGCTCATCAAGACGACGCCCGAAGGCGCACGCGATTACATCGTGCCAAGCCGGTTGTTCGCGGGCCGGTTTTACGCGCTGCCACAGTCGCCGCAGATATTCAAGCAACTGCTGATGGTGGCGGGCTACGATAAGTATTTTCAGATCGCGCATTGCTTCCGCGACGAAGACCTGCGCGCAGACCGCCAGCCGGAATTCACTCAAATAGACATCGAGATGAGCTACGTGCGGCCCGAAGACATCTATAAGACCATGGAGCCTATGTATGCAGAACTTGCTCGTCTGGTTGATGTGAAAGTCGAGCTTCCCTTCCCTCGCATGACTTATGCGGAGGCCATGAACCGCTACGGCACGGACAAGCCTGACACGCGATTCGGCATGGAGTTGATTGACCTCAGCCAGTCGCTCGCGGGAACCGAGTTTGCGCCTTACAAGAGCGCGCTTGAAACAGGCGGGCAGGTTAAGGCCATAACTGTAAAAGGCGGGGCCAAGTATTCGCGCAAGAATCTGGACGACCTGACGGAAACGGCTAAACGTTACGGCGTGGGCGGAATGGCCTGGATCAAGACTTCGGACGCAGGAGAGATCACCTCTTCGCTTTCAAAGGCGCTCGGAGATGAGAAAGTCGCGGATCTGGCTTCCAGAGCCGGTTCTAAGGCTGGCGACGCTGTGCTCATCATAGGCGGGAAGCCTGCTGCAGTGGCTGCGTCGTTGAGCGCTTTGCGATTGGAGATAGGCGAAAGCGAAGGACTGATAGACCAGAACAAATTCAATTTCCTCTGGGTGACAGACTTTCCGATGTTCGAGTATCACGAAGACGACAATCGTTTTTACCCGATGCATCACCCGTTCACCAGTCCTCACGACGAAGACCTCGCGATGCTGGAAACGAACCCCGCTGCTGTGCGGGCAAAAGCTTACGATCTGGTGTTGAATGGCGTGGAATTGGGCAGCGGTTCAATTCGAATTCACATGCGCGATTTGCAGCGAAGGATATTTGAACTACTCGGCTATTCGGATGAAGAGGCGCGAACGAAATTCGGATTTCTGCTCGATGCGCTCGAATACGGCACTCCGCCGCACGGGGGCATCGCCTTCGGGTTCGACCGGATAATAATGCTGTTGGCGCGCGAGAAATCAATCCGCGAGGTCATCGCTTTTCCGAAAACCGCCAGCGCGACTGATTTGATGAACGATTCGCCCAGCCCCGTATCGGAAGACCAGTTGCGCGAGCTTCATATCAAAGTCACAGAATGACAGTGCGGAAGAAATGATTGAGCGGGAACGATGAATGATGAACCAAGAACCCCTCTTCGGTTCATCATTCATCCTTTCTTCCGATATTACATAATCCTTGCAATTGAGAGTAAACTTACCTTCCCACTCTCGGAACCATAATAATCCAGCCGTTCAACTCAATAAACCAGCCCGCTTGCGCAGGTAATATTTATTGCATAGTTAGACAATGTTTTTACGTCTATATTTGATGGGGGGCGTTGCCTGACGCTCCCGTCTCACTCCGATTGTACTGGTTCGATTCAAAGGAGAAAACTATGAGATACCTGTTTATGAGAGCCTTTGCGCTAATGGCGCTTATTCTCGCGTTCACGGTTGACTTGAACGCGCAGCCCACATTCGTTTATGGAAACAATGATATATCAGGGCCAAATTCTGTTTCCGGGTTTTCGGTGGCCGCAAACGGGTCGCTAACTCAGCTTCCCAACTCACCTTTTATGACTGGTGGAACGGGCGATGACGGAGGTGTTTTCGCAGCAAACTCCATTACTCTCTGCTCATCCATCAATTTCCTTTTTGCGGCCAACAGCGGCAGCAACAACGTAAGCGTCTTCTCCATAAATCCCACAACCGGGAATTTGATGCTTGTTCCGGGTTCGCCCTTTGCCACGGGCGGCATTGCCAATATTAATGGGATAACACTGGCAGTAACTCCAGATAACAGATTTCTGATGGCAGGCAATGCCGATTCAGGAAACATCTCTGTATTTAGCATTGGCCTCGATGGCTCGTTAACTCTTATCCCCGGCTCACCATTCCCTGTGATAGGGCCTCCTATCTCTACGTTCGGATTCACCGATGGGATGAAAGTTACCCCTGACGGCAAATTCCTGATTGTCGCGACGCTTAACGCGATTCAGCCGCTGTCGGTCTTCAGCATTTCATCTTCCGGCGCGCTGACCTTCGTGCCCAATTCGCCCTTTTCTGCGGTTGACAGTTACGCGGGCGTAGAGATCAATTGCGCCAGCAATCTGCTTTTCTCCGGCATCGCAAACGGTAACAATACCAGTGTGGGCGTATTTAACATAAGTTCTGATGGCTTGCTGGAGCATGTGCCCGGCTCGCCGTTCATGTTTGAAAGCGGAGCTAATTCCAATATAACTTTGCTAAGCCCGGATGAACATAACCTGTTTATCAGCAACCAGTTTAGCAATTCGGTCACCGTAACCACCGTCGCCCCTGATGGAAGCCTCAGCCTTGTTCCCGGCTCGCCATTCACTGTGGGAGCCAACTCCAACAATTTCCCAATAGGGATGGCAACAAATAGAGAGGGCACGCTTCTGTTTGCGGCAGTCAGTAATTTCGGCTCGTTTTCCGGTATAAGCGTCCTGAAGGTAAACAGTAATGGAACACTGAGCCTTGTACCGGGTTCACCGTTCTTGACTACGCAGTTTGGCGTTCTGCAATCTATCTCGGTCTTTCCGCCTCGCACCTGCGGCGGACAATTCAACATCTGTCTGCGGGATGACTCCAACGGAAATCTGCTGCGGTTCAATTCGGTTACGGGCGAGTATCAGTTCACAGACTGCGGTAAAGGCGTTACCCTCGGCGGCAAGGGCGTGGTAACGACCAACGGCTGCAAGATCAGCCTGACGGATTCAGGGATCAATCCGAAACGGCCTGATCGGAATGTTCAGGTCACGGCCAACACCTGCACTAACGCGGGCAGCGCATCCGTTCGGATTCTTCCGTCAGGAAAAACCTTCGGCATTAATGACAGCAATATATCCGGCCATCCCTGCTCGTGCCCATGAGTCCGGCAAATTTAGATGACGCGAGCCTGAGCGGTCGTCATTATCTTGTTTCAGTCTGATCTGCTCAAGACTCGCGTCATCTTAAATCCACAAACAACATTTGCCTCGTAAAGATGGTTGTTGCAACCGGCAACGTGTAAAATAGACCGCTATCGAGGTAATCAAAGATGAGCAGCCCCAAAGTGGAACAGGCAACGCGCGTTTCAACAAGTTCGGAACCGGCAGGCAAACCTACCCGCAAGCATTCAAAAAAGTGGCGCGTCATTTTAACGATACTCGCGCTACTGCTGGCTTATGCGTTGTTTGATCTTTACGGCCCGCGATCATCCAGGATGCGCAGCTTTGACGCGAACGAAGTGGCGCGGCTCGAAACCGCGATGTGGAAATCCTATTACAGTCGCGAGCGTTTCAAATTGTACAACCAGATGACGGAATTGCTCAGAACGCAATACAACCTGCCTTTCATAAGATCGAACACGGTCGCGTATCAGGCTTCCAGAGCCGCTTTCGTGTTCAAGGACGGCCACAACCGGCAAGAATACGAGAAGGCGCTTCCTTACCTCGTAGATTTTTACAGCAGCGTGCGCAAAGTGAGCGATGTGCCTTTTGACGTTGATCGCACCGCGCGACTTGAGCTTGAGTGGTGGATAATTCATCGCGAGCGAAAAAGTCATGCGCCGGGCGATTTAGATCGCGCGCTCGCAGATTTGCCCGCCGAGATTTACGGCGTGCCTGCCGAGCGGTTGATGGAGCACGCGAAACTCAGAGCCGAAGCGATGACCATCCGCGATAATAAGGCTGAGCAAGGCGGCGTGACGGATGCCGACTGGGCTAAGATTGATGAGCTGCTGCACGCTTCGTGGCAGTCACTCCGCAAAGCTGTGAATGATTGAAAACGATGATAGAACATGATTTCGATTTTGTAACATTCGATTGCTACGGCACTTTGATTGACTGGGAGCAAGGCATCATCAATGCATTTCAGTCGGAAGCCGCGCGACAGGGCCTTCAGCTTAGCGCCGCAGATATAATTGCGGCCTATCATAATTTTGAGCCTGCAGTTGAGACGGAAAAATACACGCCATATCGCGAAGTGCTTGATGAAACAGCGCAAAGAACTGCCGCGCGATTGGGTTTGCAAATCCCGACTGACCGCGCAGGCTTTCTGGCTGACAGCCTCCCTGACTGGCAGCCGTTTCCTGATACGAACGCTGCGCTTGAACGGCTGGCAAGACGCGCAAAACTGGGCATCCTTTCAAACATAGACGATGACTTGTTAGCCGCAACGAGGCGTCACTTCACGGTTAATTTTGATTTAATAGTAACAGCCGCGCAGGTCAAATCATACAAGCCCGCCGATGGTCACTTTCTCGAAGCGCGCCGTCGAATGAATGATGAGCGATGGCTTCACGCGGCGCAGAGCTACTTTCACGATGTAGTGCCTGCAAGAAGATTGAACATACCTGTTGTGTGGGTGAATCGAAAAGGCGAGCGCGCTGACGAGCAAGGCCCACAGCCCGATTTCGAGGTGCGAAACTTAACTGAGCTTGCCGACCTCTAGCGAACGCCCTGAGTATAAAACTCAGGACGTTCGACAGGTAAAGCTGTTAGTTGCCTTTGAACGATGCTATGCGAGCGTTGAGACGGCCAGCGTCGTGACAGGATAGGCAGGTGATACTGCCACCGGCGGCAGCCTTGGGATTCTCTTTCCACTTCCTGGCAACCGATGCGTAAGGAGTATCGGCGAGCACCACCATTATCTTGTCGAGATATTGATTCAATTCCTCAGTGCGACCTGTTCGCTGGGCGGCTTGAGCCAGACCACCCAGAAGTTCGCCCTTCAGATGCAGGGGGAGGCGTTCGACGCTTGCGCCCTGAAATTTCCAGAGCATCTGGTAACCAGCATAGGCTTGCTCCCATGCGGCGGCGCGATATTTTTCGGGCAAGCGGTCGCTCATCACCGCGTAACTGCCGCCGGTAACCGCGATGGCTCCCCCGGCCTGCGGATTAACCTGGCGAGCTTGAGCGAAAAATTCTTGCGCCTGATTATAGTATTTCAGAAACTCATCGTTATTCTTCGCTTCGTGGGCGCGCGCTGCGCGATAAAGAGCAATGCCGCCTTTCCAGGCCAGCAAATCGGCTTTTTCATCGGGCCGTTTTTCGAGCAGAAGGTCTACATTCTTTTCACCTCTGTTGAAACGCTCCATGTCATCGGACAAAAAGCCTGCAAATACGTCTTCCCGAACAAGTGTGTGAACACTGAGCCGAGTGTCTGAGAGCGGCGTTTCCGTTGATTGAGCCGCTACCCCAGTTACCAAAGCTCCTAATACGAGCAAAAAAATAGCTTTTTTAATACTTTGCATTGTCTGCGCCTCCTGAGTAGGTTGCTGCCGAGTCTAAAACTGGAAGGATTTCAGATTAGACCACGAGCAGATTATGTGTACGAGCGTTGTGCCAGAGTTGTTCCTGTACATCCAGGCATCTATTCTTTTGTGTCACGCAACAGCGCGTTAAATCCAGCCTGCTCAAAATGCTGATCGGTTGTAAGTACATCACTTAAGCCGCGCTCAAGCATAACAACGAAAGATATACAATCAGTAATACCCCATTCTTTATCTGGTCTTTGTCGGTATAACTCAAACCCTTTTTCGTATAAATCTTCTGATAATCCAACGATTTCTACGTTTGCATCTTCTTCAAGTGATTCTAGCAGCGCTATCGCTGCTTTACGGTATCGCTGTTTTGAGAGAGCATTTCCGATTTCCAGTATTACAGATCGTATTGTGATTAATCTTGTACGATCTTTCTCTAATTCATCAGCAAGTAATAATGCCTTCTCGTGGTGTTCATCAGTCGGAGAAGAAAGTGCAATTGCATAAGCAGTGTCGAGAAATACTTCAGCTCTGGTCATAGCCTTGTTTTCCGTATAGGTATTCTTCTATTCTTTCAGACCAGTCGCTTGGCCCTTCGATATTGAGCGAGCGGGCAGTACGAAGAAAAGAGTTAGGCTTTGATTTTACTGTTGCTGATTCCTCGATTGTTATGCGCACTCGTGTATTCGGCTGAAGTTCAAGCGGCTCTTCAGGACGTAACACCTCTCCATCAAAAACTGCTTCTATTATCCTGCTCATCTTCCCTCCGGCCAAAATATTATCACATGATTGGGCAGCACTGGCATCTAACGTCCCACTCTCTTATGTTAGATAGGGACATTAGGAATCTTGTCTTTCTTAGGCCAGCCCTTCCAGTCCTCGAACGCTTTTACGGCACAACGTCTACACAAAATTTGACTCATTTGCCTCCCGAGGCGCTAAACTTCTCCTAGTCTGCGGCGCTGCGAATCGCGTTAATCACTTCATCATCGCTTGGGCGAAAGACGGGTATCACAGACTTTCGATACCGGATGATCCCCTTTGGATCAATCACGATCACGGCGCGTTGCGAGCCGCCGAGCAGTGATCTCATGTTATAAAGTTTCGTCACTTCGCCGCGCTCGTCTGCAAGCAGGCGTTGAGGCAGGTCGTGATGCTCTGCAAATTTTCTGTGAGACTCGACGCTTGCAACCGAGAGGGCTACAACCTCCGCGCCCGTCGTTTCGTAATCGGTCCAGCGGTCGCGCATGCTGCACATCTGCTTTGTACAGACTGGCGTTTCATCTCTGGGGTAAAAGACCAACGCAACGACTTTGCCGCGCTGGTCAGACAATCGCCACGTCTCGTTATTGTTGTCCTTCAATTCAAAGTCCGGCGCGAGATTGTTTACTTCATTTCCTGTTTTTGGTTGATTCCCTGCTGCGCTCATACTCTTCACCATCGCCGCAAAAGCCGCGCGGCTGTCCTTTCTAGGATTTGGTTACGGTGAATTGCATTGTAGCTGAAGCCGTCGGCCCGCGCTACAAATCAGAAGATCAGCTTGAGCGCGATGCGAATGCGGCGCGGGGTCGCGTCCGTTTCACCGAAATCTGCGAAGCCAAAGCCGCCCGCATTTTCTATAACCGAATCCGGCTTCGTCTGGTTAGGGTGATTGAAGAGATTGAAGAATTCCGAGCGGAATTGAAGCGTAACTTTTTCACTGAGCTTCGTGTTCTTGATCAGAGCGAAATTCACATTCACGAGTCGCGGGCTGAAAAGCGTATTGCGGCCCGCATTGCCGAATGGGCGGCCCGCCGCAAAGGTCTTTCCAAACGCATCAGGCGCAAGGCCGCGCGCGCGCGCTGCCGATTCGACTGCATAATCGTTATAGATGAATCTTGCGCCTTCAGGTAAGCCTGCGCGAAAGCCGCGACTGTCTGCGATTATGAATCCGGTCGAGCTAACGAACGGCGTGCCGTCAGGATTCGAGAAGAAATTGAAGAACGAATTTGCGGCGTTCGAGAAAGCAACTGAATCAACCGGAGCGCCTGCGCTGCCCGCGAACGGTCTTACAGCGCCGAGCCTGTCTGAAAAGATTGAAGCGAATAGCGACGGCGAGGCAATTGAGTTTCCGATGAATTGAACCGGAGTAAACGGCGACCCGCTTGCTGCTT
>DATEKX010000662.1:0-2686 GCA_035277165.1 Blastocatellia bacterium
GATCTCTGGTTATGGAGGTCGCAAGAGATGGCAATACATCCGCTGAAATCCTCGATAAGATGCTTGAAGTTGCTGGCATCATTGGTCTGGACGAAGATGAAAACCCTGTCTATAAAACCAAGACCATCAACCTTGAGCACAAAAGCTATCTGGAAAGACTCATTAATCTCTGGGTGCAGGGCGAAGTTTCCCCGGACGACTTTGCCGCTGTAATCAGCGCTATCAGAGATTGTAAAGATACATCCCGCCGCAATAACATTCTTGATCAGATGATCAGTTACAGTTTTCATGCCAGTTCTCAGCGAATCAAATCTGAGGACTTGTGGAGAAGCCTGCTCGAAGTTCAACCGCAGGACTTGCTTGAGGATGAAGCGTACTTAGAGGACAAGATAAGTCTTTGGATCAATGGGGAAATGACTCCTGAAGACCTGGCTTCAGTATTGTTTGCCGTGCGCGATTGTGAAGACGACCAGCGCCGCAACAGCCTGCTCAATCGGATGATAGGCTATGCTTATCTCCAGATAGCCTGTCCGCTTGAGAGCGAACGCGAATGGCGCAAGCGAGTCGAAGCAAGCCTTGAGTCCGGGCAGCAAATCTGAATATTGGCTCTCTATTCACAATCCCAGCTTCGGCCATAGCTGATCTATTCTTCGCTTCACTTCTTCGGTCATCTCAAGCTCTTTAGGCCAGGGGCGGTCGAACCCTTCCGACTTCCATTTTCGAGTTCCGTCAATGCCCATCTTCGAGCCGAAGTTCGCCAGCCGCGATGAATGATCCAATTGATCTACGGGGCCGAGCATGAATTGAATGTCGCGCTCAGGATCAATGTTGTTCAACACTCGCCACGTCACTTCGTTCAGGTCGCGCACGTTCGTGTCGTCATCCACGACGACTACGCATTTAGTAAACATAGCCTGCGGCAAAGACCAGATGCCGTTCATGATCTTTCGAGCATGACCGGGATAGTTCTTCTTTATCGAAACGATCATCAGGTTGTGAAAGACTCCCGCAAACGGCATGTGGTAATCAACTACTTCAGAGAACTGGCGCTGCAGCAGAGGAAGATATATTCGCTCAATCGCCTCGCCCATCCAGCAATCTTCCATTGGTGGCTTGCCGACGATGGTCGTTTGATAAATCGGCTTTTTGCGATGCGTGATGCAGGTGACGTGAAAAACCGGGAACTCGTCTTCGAGCGAGTAGTAACCCGTGTGATCTCCAAACGGCCCTTCTACTCTTCGCTCGCTTGTATCAACGTAGCCTTCGAGTATGATCTCTGCGTTTGCCGGGACTTCCACATCAACGGTTTCGCACTTCACCATTTCGACGGGCTTTTCGCGCAGGAACCCGGCTATCATCATCTCGTCGAGGTCTTCGGGCAGCGGCATTATCGCTGCAAATACTGTCACAGGATCGGCTCCTATGGCCACTCCTACGTCGAGCCGCCCGCCGCCGCCGCGCCTGAGATTGCGAAAATGCTGCGCGCCGTGCTTGTGAATCTGCCAGTGCATACCTGTGGTCGTATCGTCATAAACCTGCATTCGATACATCCCGCAATTGCGCTTGCCCGTCGCGGGATTCTTCGTGAAGACGAGCGGCATCGTGATGTAGCGACCGCCGTCTTCGGGCCAGCATTTGATTATCGGAAGATCGGAAAGCGAAAACTCGCCTTGCTTCAATATGCGTTCTTTGCACGGGCCGTTTTTTACGATCTTGGGAAACATCTTTCCCAGATCAGCCAGACGCGGAATCATCTTTATTTTTTCGATCAGCCCTTGCGGAGATTTCACGTCCGTCAGTTCAAGTATGCGCTCGGTAATCTCGCCGTAATCTTTTACACCCAGCCCCGTAAGCATTCGCTCGCGGCTGCCCAGCGCGTTGATGAGAAGCGGCATTCGATACCCGCGAACATTTTCAAACAACAGGGCAGGCCCGCCGCGCTTCGAGACGCGGTCTGTGATTTCGGTTATCTCCAAGTCAGCGTCTACCTCTGCGCGTATGCGTTTGAGCTGGCCCTGCTTTTCAAGCGCAGAGATGAATTCTCTCAAGTCGTCAAATGGCATAATGAGCGTTCCTCAGCATTTTCAGAATTGAGAGCGTAACACGCTGGTTGAGCTAAAACAAATTCGGCAATCACCCCTGTTTTCTGAGTTGGGCGATATGCTTGCGCAGGTTCGCGGCGTCTTCGGCGTCGGGAAATTGTCGCAGGTAGGAATCATATTCGTCTGCCGCCTCACGGAAGCGGCGCTGTCGCTCAAGAGTCGAGGCGAGATTGAAGTGAGCTTCCGGCCAATCCTTCTTCTCTTGCGCTATGGCAAGGCGAAACTCGGACTCGGCTGTCTTGTAATCGCTGCGCGTCATCAGCGCAATGCCGAGATTGTAACGCGCTTCTGCGTAGTCGCCTTTTGCCTGTTGGATGGCGGTTCGATATTCGGCTATCGCTTCTTCGACGCGCTGCTGTCCGTAGAGTGACAGGCCGAGAAAATGGTGAGCAGGCGGATTAACTCCATCAGGAGTCAACTCTATCGTCTTGCGGTATGAGGCTTCCGCGCCCTTAAACTCGCCTGCGGCATAAAGCGATTCAGCGATGAAATAATGCGCGCGCGTGTCGTTAGGCCGTATCGTAGTCGCTTTGCCATAAGCGTCCGCCGCTGCCGCGTAGTCCTGCTTTTGAAGATAAGTTGCT
>DATEKX010000663.1:0-5777 GCA_035277165.1 Blastocatellia bacterium
TGAAGGCGTGGTACGAGCACGTGATTGCAGGTCAGGAATTCCATGAGGCGAATGGCCCGATAAACCTTTCGCTTAAAGGACAACTCCGCAGGTATCTTTCGCCGGTAGATTATTCCGAGCGAGTTGACAAAGACGTGCAATATCCTCAGGTCAACATCGCGACCATTTCGCAAGAGAATATTGAGAAGATTTGGATTGCGCTTGCTGGAATAATGTTTTTCTCAACCCTCGCGTTGATATGGGTTGGCTCGAAAGAATCAATTAGCTTTGAAAGGCGGGTTCTGCTTGAGCTTTCTCTGATGATTTGCCTGATGCTGTTTACGGGGCCGTTGACTTCAAAGATTTATTTCATTGCGCTTTTGTGGCCTATGGTTGGTCTTGCGGCCTTTGCGTTCAATGATTCTAAACCTGTGAGGCGCGTGCTCATCTTTGTGGCTGTGCTCAATTCTGTCTTGCCTTTGCTGCCCGGACGTTTGGTTCAGCGATTACTGCTGGTTCTAGGGGTAGATTTCTATGTGAATTGTCTTCTGGCGGCGGCTGTGGTCTATGCTCTATTTTATTTGAGTCGCGAGCCTCAAACGCTATCCGCCGAGCCGCAAACACAAGCCCTGCCAGCAACCAAAACATCATGACTACTTCGCCATCGCCAAAGTTGAAATGAACCAGCGAGCTTACGTTAAACGCAACGAGCGCGCCCAGTCCTCCGAGCGCTATGCCTCGCAGAGTCCATCTCCGCTCAGACTTTAAACGCTTGCATAGCTTCCAGGTCTCTACGGCAAAAATCGCCATCATCGAAAAATAGAGTATGAGCGCGGGCAATCCCCACCAAGTAGCTATTTGGATGGGCGTCGAATGAAAGTGGCCGGGCGGCAGTTTGCCGTCCTCGTACAGACCCCAGGTCTCTTTCAACTTGCCTTCGCTTCCTTTGCCTATTCCAACCAGAGGATGATCTTTGATGATGCCAAATGCTTCGCGCCATACTTCCAATCTGTAAGCGGTGCTTCCTTCTTCGGGGTCTAAAACAGAGATGCCGCGCGAACGCTCGACTACCAAATACGCTACAGGAGCAGCGAGCATCAAACCAAGAAGCGCTGCAATTACGATCCGTCGTCGCGCGCTCGCAAAAGCCATGACGGCGATGGCAATTGTTAATCCCGCTATGGCCGCGCGCGTCGAAGTCATTACGAGCGTCGCAGCGAGTAGAATGAAGGCTCCGCCTAAAAGCAATGCCGCGACCGATTTTTTGTTGGGAAGCGCTAACAGCATGCCCACTGCGAGCGCTGCGATCAGTTGCAGCACTTCGGCGTAAGTTTCGTAGTGGCTGTAAAAGCCCATCACTCGAAAATTCCGGCCCGGCGACGTAGTTATTCCCAGCCGTTCAACGCCTACTCCATCCAGCTTTCTTGAGATAGAGGTTTCGGCTATGGCTTCGCTTCTCTGAAACTTGATCCTTAGCTGCCCGCGCTGCGTAGGTGAAGTTCGCCATGAATCAATGATCAGCGACAGCTCTTCCTGAGAATTAACCGGCTGGCCGTCGGCCTCGATGATAACGTCTCCGACCCCCAATCCCTTATTGGCAAACGGGCTATCCTCTCTGATGCTATTGATGCGAATGCCTCGACCTATCCCCAGTTGCACGGCGCTGTAGGCGACATTCGCCAGACACGACGCGACAATCGCAAATGCCAGAAAGCTTGCCAGTCGAAGACTTTTTACTTTGTTGCTGACAAAGTAGAAGGCGAGGAAGAAGGCCGGACTCCGCAGACCTTTCACGCTGACAAGCGGGTCGTATGACAGGAAGGAAGAGACTACGCAACAGGCAAAGAATCCAAGTAGCGCAATATCAACAGGAGTTCTCCGTATCTGAAGATTACGGCCTGCAGTCATCTGCACAGCCCATGCCACCAGCCCCAATAGAAACGCCCCCTGTGTTATTGCTATCGAATGAGGCGCAAACAGAGCATACATCACGAGTGAAAAGATAATGACGCGTTCGGTGATTAAATAGAGTCGCTGGCTGCCTGATGTAGGAAGGCCGGAAGCCGTATTATTTATCAAATCTCGTCAACCTCGACGCTGCAATGTCACAAACATTGTAAATCCACGGGAGAGTAATAACTATTCTATGATGTGGATTGACGCAAATCAATGCTATGTTAGTCCTGTGGCCGATTTCATCTGCAAGACATTGGTTGCATGCAGGAGAGCAGTTGAGGTAGCCTCAAATTAGAGGCGTAAGTTTAGGAGGTATCAGACTATGAGCACTCACAACAACGCAGGGGCGGCTGAAGACATCAGGAAAGCATTTGCCGCTCTCCCTTTCGAGCAGAAAATATCAACGCTTATCAGGGTGGAACTCGATATGCTGGGAGATGCTGTTAATAGCGTGATGTCTGCCGCATCAAAAGCTGCCGATGAAATCTCGAAAGCTTTTACCGAAGCCGAGCGCGCGGAAGAAGCGGAGGCAAGCAGCGGCGCTACATCTTAATTTTTATTTCCTGCCGTTAAAGGCATTGGATTGAATTCATAATAAAGGTGAATGCTATGAGTGAAAGCTTGCAGCTACGCGAGCCGCTTTTTAAGCTCGTCGTTCGATTCGGCAATGGGGAGAAGACTCAACACGTTGTCGCCAATCCTATCGAAGCGCATTTGATTACGCCTGACACTCGCTACCTCGTCATAAGCTCGTTTTCACTTCAGAATCCCAGCGAATGCACAGACATTACAGTAATCAATATGCGCGATGTGACTTTTATCAAGACCGAGCAAGTCACGCTAGATCAATTGACGACCGAGCGAAGAACAGCGGGCCTTCATTCGAGCAGCACATCGAGCCAGGATGACAGAATGCCCAAGACTCTGGCCCAACTGAAATTCATCTGAGCCTCTCGCGCCAATCACAACGGAGCCTACTGATGCACTTTCTTTACGTAATCAAAAGCAGCAAAGCGTCTGCCCTTATTTTAGCTCTGATGCTTGCAATAGTCGGCACGGGCCTCGCGCAGTCTGCTCCCAAAGCAAAGTCTAATGCGATGCAGCCGAAAAAGGCCGCAGATTTTGATGCGGCTCGCGCTTACAATCACGTCAAGAGCATGGTCGAGTCCGGGCCGCATCCTTCGGGTTCTGAGGCCATCAAAAAAGTGCAGGAGTACATCGGAAAAGAGTTCAAAAGCTACGGCCTGAAGGTCACGGAAGATAATTTTGAAGGCGTTACGCCGCGCGGAACAGTGCCGATGAAAAACATCATCGCCGAGTTGCCGGGCGAAAAGCCGGACATAGTTCTAATCACAGGCCACTATGACACCAAGCGGCAGAGCGGATTTTTGGGAGCCAACGATGGCGGCTCAAGCGCTGCTTGTGTCCTAGAGATTGCGCGCGTGTTGTCTAAAACGAAGCCTCAATATACGCTCTGGTTCGTGCAGTTCGATGGCGAAGAGGCCGTTGTTGATTGGGGCGCGATGGGCGGCAAAGACAACACCTACGGCAGCCGCCATCTGGTGTCGAAGCTGGAATCAGACGGCACGCTCAAGCGCGTCAAAGCGATGATCCTTGTTGATATGATCGGAGACAAAGAGCTTGACCTTAGACGGGAAGGCGAGTCAACACGATGGCTCGTGGATGTGATGTGGAACACTGCGCGGCAGATAGGTTATGAGAAGCACTTTCTCAGCGAAGAGCAGTTTATTTCGGACGATCACCTCCCGTTCAAAGAAGCAGGCATCCCCGTAGTTGATCTGATTGATTTCAACTATGGCCCCGACCACGCTTACTGGCACACGAACGAAGACACGCTCGACAAGATCAGCGGAGAAAGCATAAAAATAGTGGGCGATGTGGTGATTCGAGGGCTGCCTGAAATCTTCAAGCGGCTTGACAACGCGCAACCAGCGCATGCCAAACCTGTCTCGCAATAACGAAGGAGAAAAATTTTGAAGCGTGTTGCAGTTATACCGGGCGACGGAATCGGCCCGGAAGTCATTAGCGAAGCTGTGCGCACTATCGAAGCCGCGCAAGATATGTTTGGCTTCGACCTTTCGCTGACATCGTTCGACTGGGGGGCGGATAAGTACCTTGCGACCGGCATCGGAATGCCCGAAGGCGGGCTTGAGATGCTTGCGACCGAATACGATGCGATACTGACAGGCGCATTTGGCGACCCTCGCGTGAAAGATAACAAACACGCTGCCGACATACTGCTCGGCATGAGATTTGGCCTTGATCTCTACATCAATCTTCGCCCGATCAAACTCATTGATGCGCGGCTCTGCCCTCTCAAAGACCGCGACGTGAAGGATGTGAACTTTGTTGTGTTCCGAGAAAACACCGAAGGCATGTATACCTTCATGGGTGGAAACTTCAAAAAGGGAACCGGCGACGAGATAGCCATTCAGGAAGAGATCAACACGCGAAAAGGCGTCGAGCGAATCATCACTGCGGCTTTCGAGCATGCGCGCAAGCACAATCGCAAACGAGTCACGATGAGCGATAAATCGAATGTGCTCACTTACGGTCACGACCTCTGGCAGCGTGTTTTCAAAGAAGTGGCAGCGCGCTATTCAGAGATTGAAGCCAATCACCTCTACGTTGATGTGTTAGCCATGTGGATGGCGCTTGATCCGGGTCGCTTCGATGTGATCGTTACGAACAATCTTTTCGGCGACATCATCACAGACTTAGGCGCGGCTTTGCAGGGAGGTTTGGGGATGGCCGCGTCCGGCAACATTCATCCCGGCAAAGTTTCGTTGTTTGAGCCTGTGCACGGAAGCGCGCCGCAGTTTGCAGGAAAGAACGTATCGAATCCAATTGCGGCGATTCTGACAGCCGCGATGATGCTCGATTACATAGGCTTTCGAGAAGCGGGCGATAGAATTGAGCAGGCCGTAGAAGCGGCTGTGCGCGCAGGCGAAACGACTAAGGATATAGGCGGAACGCTTTCGACAACCGAAGCTGGCGAGGCTATAAGAAAACACCTGAAAGAATGATTGTTGTTCTGATTTTACTTCTTTCCGTGGCCGTTGGATTTCGCTATTTCTTGAATCTTTATTCGCTCATTGTAATCGGTCAGCGCACGCATCACATAACTGCGCAACCGTGTGAGCCGCAAGCGAGTCGAAGTCATCTCAAGCAGAGCTTGTTTTGCATCGTTATCAATAGGCAAGGCCGAAGAAACCAGCAGTGAAAAATCTTCGGGGTCATCGGGCAAGTCCTGACTGATGGGCGCGTTTACTTCGTTAAGGGTCTGCGCCGCTTCCAAAAACTGCTTGCATACATCAACCATGTCATCAAAGATTTGATTCAAATCAGCGCCCGGTTCCAGATCGTCGGCCAGCGCTTCCACTCTCGCAATCAGATGAGGCGTTGTCTGCAGAATCGCCGCAACTTTATATCGAACCATCCCGGTCGAAATAACATTCATCTTGCCTTCTTCGAGCGGAACCACAGCATTGATTTTCGCAATGCAACCGATGCTGCCGACCTCAGGCGGAGTTTCGCGCCCGATGAATGCGTCGTTGCGATATGATAGTCCGAACACGCCGCCGTTTTCGATTGCATAGCGCATCAGCGTCTTGTAGCGCTCCTCGAAAATATGAAGAGGCAAAATAGCGCCGGGGAAGAGAACTGTCGCCAGCGGAAATATAGCGAGCTTTTCAATCTGCTCAGAGCTTTCCAAATCCGTACACGGAATTATAACACTCAAAGAACCCGCTGCTAAGACAGCGCGTCATCAATCCAGGGCTGTAACAAAGTAAAAGTAGGGGCAGGGCTTGTCCCTGCCC
>DATEKX010000664.1:0-3535 GCA_035277165.1 Blastocatellia bacterium
ATCCGGGCAGGGACAAGCCCTGCCCCTACATACGATTGGAATTTGATCTAAAAATCAAAGGCAATGGGCTTAGGCTGTTTGCGTTTCCAGTCCGGGCGATTCTGTAAAATCTTTTTGCACTTTTCCGCGCCCGTTTCAATACGGTTGACGAACGGCGCTGGCGGGTTCATCTGCTGGGCCATCTCGAACAGCATCAACGCGCGCTCAGGTTCGCTCGACATCAACGCTAACTCTGCGCCTTGCACCGAAGCCCTCACGGCGTTGGGGTCATCAGGCCATGCTTTCGCAAGTCGCTCGAATTCAACTGACGCTTCGCGATTCATTTGCACTTCGCGCAGGTATTCGCAAATTATCATCCAGTCTCGCACGGGTATGCGCACTCTCACTTCTTTATCGGGAAAGGCCGAGAGAAGATTATCATAAGCATAAAGCGCAGCTTCTTTGTCTTCTTTCGAGAGATGATAACGAATGAGCCGACCATACATTGTGTTTAGTTGATCATAATTCGATGTCTTCTCGTAAATCTGAATCAGCCCCAGAATGGCTTCAAGGCTGTCGTGATTCTGCATCAGGTGCGAGCGCATCTTTCGCTCTGCCATATCAAACTGGCCCTTGTCCATCATCTCAAGCCCTTGCGTAACGGCGGCAGGAGCTTCGAATGACACCTTGGCTTCGATTTTCGGATTGATATATGTCTCTTCGGTTTTGGTGGCTTTCATGACATAGGCGAAGCCCGCGCCGAAGATAAACCCGGCGATATGGACTGAATAACCGACGCCCGAAGTGCCCCCCGATTTCTTGTCGAAATACCAGGCGATCAACTGCGCGACAAAGTAGGCGACCAGATAAATATAGCCGGGTATCATGACTACAGGTCGTTTCTTGCCGAATAAAAAAACGAGCCATCTGAAAGGCCAGAATAAAAGTTTTATCTTCGCCCTCGGCAGGCGAATTAGAAAAGCTCCCATCGTCGCAGAGATCGCGCCTGATGCCCCAATACCGGGCAAGGTTGAAGGACTGACAATGCAAGGAATGCACGAAGCTACTGCGCCGAGTAAATAAAAACCGGCGAATATGCCGCGACCCCACAGGTCTTCCAGGGTGAAGGCGATGGCGAAGAAGAAGATCAGATTGCCGAAAAGGTGCTCAGGCCCGGCATGCAGGAAAGCTGATGTGATGAGTTGATAGATCTTCCATTTGCCGTTCGGAGCAAAGCCGTATTTAAACCAGAGCATCTCTTCTCTAGCCATTGTTAATGTCGTCAGCTTTTTGTTGAACTCTTCGCGTAGTTCTTTGACTTCCGAACTGCGAAGCCATGAATCATATTCGCTCTGAAGCGCAGGGTTCATCTTGAGTTGCTCTTTGAGGAACTCGACCTGCTCTTTTCTGATCAGCCCTTCTGCTATAAGTTTGTTTCTCACTTCCTCATCGGCCAGCAACGGTTCATTAGTTTCCAAAAACTTTCCAAGCTCTGCTGCTGCGCTCGTTATTTCTTTCATGCTGCTTACCTGTCCCGGCAGCGTGACATAATAGATTAAGACGTTGAGCGCCATGATGATGAAAGTCACCCAGGGCAAGCGTCGCACTGTTGAGTTCTCGTTGCCTATCGGGATGAACATAGACATAACAACGAGGAAGAGTATTACGATTATATAAATGAGCAATGACAGCATCGCTGAAACCTTTCTGGCCGTGGTGGATAGAGCGAAGGGGCAGGTTATTTTGCGGGCGGCAATATGCCTTATTACAGCTCGGATGATAACAAAGCGATATGAGAGCAGCAATAGTATTGTTTGAATGGGTAATGCGGCGAAAGCGCGAGCTTATTGGTTGTTATTCTGCTCGTCGTTTGCGTCGTCGGGCTTGGTTACAAGCGCAGCGGGAACGCGCAGCGCGTGTTTGCCGGGAGGAGTTACTCCGCGTTGAAGTTCAGGATTCATCTCAAGCAGCGCGCCGTAGGAAACTTTCAGTTTTTTGGCAAGCGGTCTGAGTTCGGTCTGGTTTGTGATCATCCGCGTTTCGTAGCGATAAGGATATGCGGGCGGAAGATCGAACCCAAACTGTTTGGGATTTTTGGCAATCGTGACGACGGCCAGTATTGCAGGCACATAATTGCGCGTCTCTTGCGCGATGTACCCGCCTTTATGTATGCGCCAGAAATCGCGCGAGCCAGAGCGCGCTATCGCAGAATCAATATTGCCCTCGCCCGTGTTATATGCGGCGAGCGCAAGCTCCCAGTCGCCTTTGAAGCGAGTCGCGAGCCACTTCAAATATTTCGCCGCCGCGCGTGTCGATTTTTCAGGGTTCGAGCGTTCGTCAACCCAGTAGTTTTGCGAAAGCCCGAAACGCGTTCCGGTCGAAGGAATGAATTGCCAGATGCCTTTCGCCGCAGCCGATGAATAAGCGTAAGGGTTCCAGCCTGACTCTACTTGCGCAAGCCAGATCAGATCGGTCGGTATGCCCTCTTGTTTAAAGATGCGTTCAGCCATCTCGCGGAACCTGACAGAGCGTTGAAGGCCGACTTCCATAGTCGCGCGCCCGCGACCTCGCGTGAAGTAGTTGATGAATTGTTTGACCGGATAGGCCGCCGTGAAATTGAAATTGAATCGCGCAACAACATTGCCCGCATCATCTGCGACTACTTCTTCCAGTTCCGCTTCGGAAAGAGATGCAAGCTTATCAAGCGGCGAAGGCTCGTAACGTTGCTCGCTGAATCCGCCGTCCTTCTGCTCCATCGCTATGACCTGATAATGATTGATCATCTCGATTAACTTGCGGTAGTAGATGCGAAGCTCGTCGTCGCTGCTCATCCCGATTGATGAGTTCAGGATTTCATCAATCGCATAATCGAACTCGCGCCGGGCCATATCATACTGGCCGGATTTGTAAGCCTGCTCGCCTTTCTCATAGTGCATATTCGCTTTGCTGATGATGTCGTGAACCAGCGCCCGCTTTGCGTCTTGTAAAGTGGGAGAATTGCCGGAGTCCAGAGCCGAAGCGGAAGCGATTGGCAAAAAACAGCCAATCAAAATCACGGCTAATAATGTTCGGTTCATCTTCATTTCTACTATGGCAGAACGCGCGAGCCGTCCTCGCCGTTCAGTTTTAATTATACCTGACCTGCTGTGAATCGGGGCAGTATTATTAAGAATCGCAAGCCATTCGCAATAATCTATTCATATCTCAGCGCTTCGATTGGGTCGAGAGAAGCCGCTTTGCGCGCGGGATAGTACCCAAACGCTACGCCAACAAGCACTGAAAAGATCACCGACGCGAAAATGGATAAGGGGGAGACGAGCGTGGGCCAACTGAGAAGATTTGAGATCGTTATTGATACGCCGATGCCGAACAAAACGCCTATGATTCCGCCTGCTACGGAAAGCGTAATTGATTCGATCAAAAACTGGCGACGGATGACGCCGCTGCGCGCGCCTATAGCCATGCGAATGCCTATCTCGCGCGTCCGCTCGGTCACGCTCACAAGCATTATGTTCATGATCCCTATGCCGCCTACAAGAAGCGACACGCCCGCTAT
>DATEKX010000665.1:0-3116 GCA_035277165.1 Blastocatellia bacterium
GTAGACCTGAATAAGGTTGCAAGCTATCAGCAGATAAACAAATCTGGCTACTGAAAAATAATTGCTTCTATAAGCTCGGAAGTAAATGCGCGCCAGCCAGTAAGCAACCAGATAAGGCACGAGTATTATTCCCAGAAAGCCAAAGTTAGCATACGACTCGCCCAGAAACGTCACAATCATTCCCATCTCGAACATAGGACGCCAGGGCCTCGATATATCATTAACGTAATCTCCGAGCGTAGGTTTATCGGGCCACCATTGGCGAGGAACCGGCAGTATGATGAGATTAAGATAGGTGCTCCCGTGATAAAATTTTCCGTTCTCATCAACCAGAGTTAGCGCACAGGCAAATAGATCGAGAAACGTCTGATCGGGAGCTTCCGCAACCAATGCGCTGCTAATGGATTCTTTAGAGTTGTCAATAATCTGCGCGACTGTCTCTCCTTGTTGAGCCATTTTCCCGATCTCTTTCATCGGGAAAAACACCAGCCCTAAAGCGAGGACTGCCCCCATTACATAAACAGGCGGCCACCTCATCTTTTTCCTGTCCAGATAAATTTGCGTTAACAAAATCGCAGGTATGATTACGCGGAAACGGTGATAGCCTTGATACCCCATGACGAGCAGGAAAAGAGACATTGGCACTGTAAGCCACCATCGAAACCCGTACCAGTAAATCAGAACTAGAAGAACCAGCCCTATCCATGTCTGTGTGATAAAGAGCCAGCTTGAAGTCTGCCATTCACCTAGTTGAATGCGCTCACCCTCAAGCCCGGGCAGTATGGAGTAAACGTAAAAGCCGAAGATGCCGAACGGTAAAACGGCGAGGACTACGGTCCAGATGTGACGCAATGAAAGATTAGGCGGAGCTTCTTTGTTAAGATGAGGCGATTTGAGCACATTCCTTTTATCAACAACGGACGCTCTTATCCAGGCAACCGTCATACTTAAGAGCGCGATGTCGCCATAAACAGCAGCTCTTATTATTTCCTCTACTCTCACTGCTTCAAAAAACCATGGAAGCGAACTAAATACCGTGGCGGCTCCAAACAGAAGCCCTAACAATCGAAAAGTGAATGTGTAGACATGAAAGAAAATATAGATTGTTCCCGGATGAGAATGCGAAAGGCGACCGTAACGCAAAAGAAGAACTACACATGTCGCCAGCACCGCAAAATCTATGAATACGGTCATCGGCAAATCTATGTGTGAAACTATATCGTCCAAAACTTATACACCTCGTTTTTCTACATCTATCTCATTATTGAAATCATTTCTCGCCCGCATCCTTGAGCATTGCCTCGGCCTTCGCCCCGTCGCGCAGAAACATCTGCACAGTCTCTTTGCTGTACGGGTGCACGAGCATGCCTTCGATCAGGCTCGGAAGCGCTGTAACGATGTGCGCGCCCGCTTCGAGCCATTCGATTATATTCAACACTTCGCGCGTAGAGCCGACAATTATCTGCGCTTTCAGGTTGAATTGATCGAGCAGTTTGCGAAGCCTCGCAATTTCGCCGCAGGCATTGTAACCCATGTTGTTGACGCGGCCACCGAATATGGAGACATAAGTCGCGCCAGCCATGGCGGCAAGAAAACATTGCTGCGCGCTCATCATCGCCGTTACGTTCACTCGCACGTCATAGGTCGTTTCCAGATCGTGGATGATCTCCATGTTTTCAAGCTCGCCTTCAGGCCCGTGAATGGTCACTTTAACTACGATGTTGTCTGCCCAGCTTGCGAAGGTTCGAGCCTGATCGAGGACTTGCCCGGGATCGTTTGTAGTGACTTCGACTGAAAGCGGGAGCGGCGCTATCAAACTCGCTATCTCTTTCGAGCGCGATTCCAGCCCGCGCATCCCGCCCGTCACGCCCTGCTTCAGCATTATGGTGGGATTGGTCGTGACTCCGCGAACTATCCCCATGCGATGAAATCGCTTGATCTCGTTTAAGTCGGCTGTGTCGAGAAAGATTGCCATGACGAGTATTCCTTTTTCGCTGTGCCTAGCGCGAAGATTCCCACTTCATCTCAGAAAACCTCAGCTTCGGATGCGATACCATCAAGTGCCAGACCACGGCTTGAAACGCTTCGGTGTGCGGAGTTATCGCGGACGGGTTCACTACGGGAATCAACACGCATTCATCTGCTACCTGTGCCGTGTAGCCTCCGTTGCGACCGACGACTCCGCAAATGGTCGCTGAAACTCTTTTCGCTTCTTCAAGCGCCCGCACGAGATTCGCGCTGATGTTGCGCTCCAAATCTCCGCCGCCTACTGAAAAAACAAAGACCATGTCGCGTTCAGACAGTCGGCTGCCGCGCAGCCAGTTCGCAAACGAAGTGTCCCATCCATCGTCGTTTATTCGCGCAGTCAATTCGCTGACGTTGTCGGTCGGAGCATAGGATTCGATACCGCATATTTTGCGAAAGTCGTTTACGGCATGAGAGGCGTGACCCGCGCCTCCGCCTACTCCGAGTACGAACAGTCGTCCTCCTCTTTCGCGCAACGCTACAAGCAAATCAACCGCGCGTTCAATCGCTTCCGTATCAATTTGCTTTAGAACTTCTGCGGCCTCTTCGATGTACTGGCGAGCGTAATCCAACCTGCATCTCCTCTAATTTGCGCACTTCAAAGTGAACTGGCGAGCCGAATCTTTATCGCCCGCTTCAAGACTGCGAATCACGACTACTGCTTCGCTGAGATCGTTCACAATGTAATCCGGCCACGCGTTATGTTCGATCAGGCTATCACAGTTGTAACATTTGCGACTGCTCGCAAACAACGTAGTCACGCCCGCCGCGCGGCCAGCGATCACGTCGGTCACGCCGTCGCCTATCATATAAGAACCGGGCAGATCAATATTCCACTCGCGCGCTGCTTTTACAAGCAACCCCGGCTCAGGCTTGCGGCAGTCGCAGCGGACGCGATATTCGGCAAGCCGCGATTCCGGGTGATGCAAGCAATTATAGATGGCATCAAGCCGCCCGCCAGCGGCTTCTATACTCGCAATCATCTTGCTTTCCATCGCGCAAAGCAACGCGGAGGTGAATTTCCCTTTGGCGATTCCCGGCTGATTCGAGACTACGATCACAAGCAGGCCCGTGCGATTCAGTTCTGCAAT
>DATEKX010000666.1:0-4085 GCA_035277165.1 Blastocatellia bacterium
CTTCGTTCAACATCGGCGGGGGCGGGGCCGAGATTGACTTCAACCTTCGCGGGCCTGATCTTGAAGCGCTCGCCGGTTACGCGGAACAGTTGCGGCAGAAAGCGCCCCAGCTCGGCATCGTTGACGCGGACACGACGCTGAAACTGGACAAGCCTGAACTGAGAGTCGAGATAGATCGTACGCGCGCGGCAGACCTTGGAGTATCTACGGATGATATTTCGTCCGCGCTGCGATTGATGGTCGGCGGCGACCAGCGCGTCTCGCGTTTCCGCGATGCGATGGTCAACGATGATTACGACGTTCAGCTTCGATTGACGGAAGGGACTCGCAACGACCCGGCTGCAATATCCAGATTGTACGTGCCGAGACAAAACGGCGAACTTGCGCGATTAGACAATCTCGTAAAGCTGGTGCCGTCGAAGACTGCTTCGCGCATTGATCGCCTCGATCGCCAGCGGCAGGTGAGCCTTCGCGGAGCAATAGCGCCGGGGTTTGCGCTTGCAGACCGCCTCGAAGCACTTCGCAAAGAAGTGGCTGACATGCAACTGCCCGCCGCTTACTCTACGAGCGTATCGGGCCGAGGGCGCGAGCTTGAACGAACGTTTAATGAATTCATCTGGGCCTTTTTGCTCTCAGTAATTTTCATGTACATGATTCTGGCGTCGCAGTTCGAGAGCGTCGTTCACCCGCTGACAATACTGCTCTCGCTTCCGCTTTCGATACCGTTCGCGCTGCTGTCGCTGTGGCTGACATCGAACACGCTGAACCTGTACTCTGCGCTCGGAATACTGGTGCTGTTCGGCGTAGTGAAGAAGAACGCGATCTTGCAGATTGATCATATGAACAACCTGCGCAACAGCGGGATGGAGCGAACCGCTGCGATACTGCAAGCGAATCGCGACCGGTTGCGACCGATATTGATGACGACGCTTGCGCTTGTTGCGGGCATGATGCCGCTCGCTCTTGGAACGGGGCCGGGCTCTGACGAGCGGCGCGCGATTGCAGTCGTTGTTATCGGCGGGCAGACGCTGTCATTGTTGTTGACGCTCATCGTCACGCCGGTTGCGTATTCGATATTCGATGACATCAGCGCGACTCATCAGTGGAACGCGTTCGCAAGCCGAATTTATGCGCTGACCCATCCGTTCAGGAGAAGAGTCAAATCAGCCGTCGCGCGCCGCCGCCCTGTTGAAGCAACAGAGCTTGAAGCATCAGCCGTTGCGGAAGACAAATTGAAAGCCGCAGGCAGCGGCGATTGATAATCTCGGCGTCTTTGCGTAAACGAATCGCAAAGACGCCGGGTTGGGCATAAGCGCAAAGAAATCCACAATACTTTCAGGCTTTCGACTATGGGAAGCGTCAATCCCATGTTCGGACAATTCAAGTTAATCCTGCCATTCGGTAACTTCATTAACTCTCCCTGTTTGAGCCTTTAATTCCGCCATCCTCAATGGCACGGCATTTACTGTATAATCCGCAAACCTTAGCTCGGAGGTGAGTGATGGAGACCTTATTTCAGGATCTTCGCTATGGATTTCGCACATTGTTGAAGAATCCCGGATTTGCTGCGGTGGCAATACTGTCGCTCGCTTTAGGGATAGGCGCAAACACTGCGATATTCAGTTTCGTCAATGCCATCTTACTGCGCCCGTTGCCGGTCACCAGTCCCAATGAATTGATGTTCGTTTTTTCAGGCCGCAGTGATAGCCCTTTCGTCACAGCTTCTTATCCAGACTATGTGGATTTCCGCGACCGCAACGAGGTCTTCACCGATATGGCTTGCTTTTCAGGCGTTGCGGTTAGCCTTGCGACCGACGACCGGGCAGACCTTGTTCAAGGAGCAATCGTGTCGGGTAATTACTTCGATGTGCTCGGAGTAAGACCCATTCAAGGTCGCGCCTTTTCTCCCGAAGAAGATCAAACGCCCGGCACGCACCCAGTCCTGATAGCGAGTCACGCGTTATGGCAGCAACGCTTTGGCGGCGACCCGAGCTTCGTGGGAAAGACGCTCGCCTTGAACGGGCGCGTCTTCACAGTCATAGGAATAGCGCCGCCCGGTTTTAACGGCGCTTCGGTGGGTGACACGATTGACTTCTATGTTCCGATGATGATGCAGTCGCTCATCCGTCCGCCGAGAGGTGGATTTTCAGGAGAGCAGAATGCAGACCTGCTCAAAAGGAGAGGCCCGCGATGGCTCGACATGGTTGGGCGGTTGCGGCCAGGTGTTTCTCAGGATCAAGCGCAAGCAGCAATGAGCACACTTGCCAGTCAGCTTGAACAGGCTTACCCGGACACCAATACAGGATGGATAGCAACGCTGTTTCCGGTCAGCAAAGGAGACCCCGGATTTAGAAGCGATGTTCTGCCTGTCGCAGGATTGCTGCTGTCAGTTGTCGGACTGGTCTTGCTCATCGCCTGTTTCAACGTAGCCAACCTGCTTTTGTCGCGCGCCACCACGCGCCGCAAAGAGGTCAGCATACGACTCGCGCTCGGAGCGAGCCGCTTTCGATTGATTCGCCAGATGCTGACGGAAAGCGTGTTGCTCTCCATGATGGGCGGCGCAGTCGGGCTTTTGCTTGCGCTATGGATCACAGACCTGCTCGAAAAAATTAACCCGCCTGCAAATATCTTCTCGATAAAACTCGATATGAGCCCGGACCTTAGCGTGTTGAGCTTTACGTTCGGACTCTCGATTATGACAGGGCTGATATTCGGACTGGTTCCTGCGCTTCAAGCATCGAAGCCTGACCTGATTCCTGCGCTCAAAGATGAAAACTCAACAGTCGGTCACGGCAGGCGGCGGCTCAATCTTCGCAGCTTGTTTGTGATCGGCCAGGTGGGCATATCGCTTGTGCTGCTGATTGCGGCAGGGCTTTTCCTCAGAAGCCTCAGAAACGCGCAAGCGATCAATCCCGGATTCAGCACTGATAACGTTCTCGTCATGCCGCTCGATATTAATTTATTGAAATACACCAAGCCGCAGGGCAGAACTTTTTACGCGCAGGCGATAGAAAAAGTAGAGGCCCTGCCCGGAGTGCAGTCGGCGACGCTTGCGCGCGTCGTTCCGTTGAGCGGCGGAGGCCGAACAACAAATGTATTCATTCAGGGACAAGAACCCATATCGAATGCGAGAACTTCAGATGGCACAATATCCGACGACAGCAATCGCACTAACACAGTCAATGCCAACGTAGTTGGATTCAGGTATTTTGAAACGCTGGGCATTCCCTTCTTGCGCGGGCGGGATTTCACGAGCGACGACCGCGAGGGCGCGCCGGGAGTCGTCATCGTGAATGAAACTTTCGCCCGCCGCTTCTGGAAGGATGAAGACCCTGTAGGCAAACGCATCAGCACGCGCGGCGCACAAGGCCCGTTCTTTGAAGTAATAGGCGTAGTCTCTAATGGGAAATATATCACTCTGGGCGAAGAGCCTCGTTCGATGATGTATACGCCGCTGCTTCAAAATCACGAAACCGGCATGACGCTGCATGTTCGCACATCGCTTGCGCCCGAAAGTTTGGCTGCGGCTGTGCGCAGCGAGATTCAATCGCTCGAAAAGAACCTGCCGATCAGTGGCATAAGAACGATGGCCGATCAGATGAGCAGTTCGCTCTTTCCTGCGAAGATGGGCGCGATACTTCTCGCAATCTTCGGCTCGCTGGCTCTGCTGCTTGCGTCCGTAGGGCTTTACGGCGTGATGGGCTATTCGGTGGCTCGGAGGACGCGCGAAATCGGCATACGCATGGCATTAGGAGCCGGGCGTAATGATGTATTGAAGATGGTACTCAAGGAAGGGATGACGCTTGTCGGGATCGGAATTATTCTGGGCCTCGGCGCGGCATGGTTCGCAACGCAACTTCTCGCAAGTTTCCTTTACGGAGTGAGCGTGACCGACCCTTTTACATTCGCGGGCGTTTCGCTGTTGTTGTCAGGAGTGGCTCTGATAGCCAGTTTCGTGCCAGCACGCCGCGCAACACGCGTAGACCCGCTGGTTGCGTTGAGGTATGAATGAAGATTATTGGCTCGTTGATTATAGCCGTTTGCAGATGAATGTAGGGGCAGGGCTTGTCCCTGCCCGAATCGCC
>DATEKX010000667.1:0-6074 GCA_035277165.1 Blastocatellia bacterium
AACCGGCTGCTTTTGCAGGATGCGTACCCCGGTGAGATAAATAATTTCCGTTCGCGCAAACCGTTTCACGTTGTCAACATGGCGCTGAACCTCGTTCACGGCGACAATCTGGCATGGCAGGAAAGAAAGGCCGAATCGTTCACCGCTTCGCCTCTGCACTGCGGCAGCTATACGATTAAGGACGAAGAGACCGGCCTTTGCGGAAGCTATCGCACGGCGAAAGAGTATGGCGAAGGCATTTCTATGGGAACGGCTGTCGCCATCTCCGGCGCTGCCGTGAGTCCGAACATGGGTTATCACTCATCTGCCGTAATCACGTTTCTGCTCACACTCTTTAACGCGAGGCTTGGATGGTGGCTTGGCAATCCCGGCAAACCGGGCAGCGATACTTATTACAGGTCCGGCCCTCTTTTATCCATCCGCCCGCTGCTTGCAGAGGCGTTCGGATTGACGGACGACAAGAACAAATACATCTATCTTTCCGATGGCGGCCATTTCGAGAACCTCGCGTTTTACGAGATGGTGCTTCGCCGATGCCACTCCATAGTTGTGAGCGACGGCGGCGCGGACCCCGAATGCGCGTTCGATGATTTAGGCGGCGCGATTCGCAAGATTCGAATAGACCTCGGCGTGCGAATCACGATTGACAAAATCATGATCTTTTCGAGAAAGAGCGACGACAAGCAAAAAAAATATTGCGCCGTCGGCACGATTCATTATTCAGAAGTTGATGGCGGAGGCGAAGAGAACGACGGAACGCTGATTTATATCAAGCCATCAATCTGCGGCGGCGAGCCTGCAGATGTTTTCAACTACGCTCAGACCAGCAAGATGTTTCCGCACGAGACGACCGCCGATCAATTCTTCAGCGAATCGCAGTTTGAAAGTTATCGAGCGTTGGGCGACCACGCCGTACAACAGATGAGCGAGGGTTGGAACCAAAAGGGCGGGCTCGGCGACTGGGCCGATCATATCAAGACAGGCTACCTGCAACTGCTCCCGAGAAAAACCGAGGAATGATGAACGCGGAATGATGAATTAAGAACTTCTCCTCAGATCATCATTCATCATTCCGCGTTCATCGTTTCCCTTATTGAGACGGGCGGGCATCGGCTGCGGCCATATATAATGCGTTGAACAACATTGGGAATGTAGCGCGCGTTTGCGCTCGATGTTGCGGCCTCAATCCAAACAGCACTATTCGGCCCGGGTTCAGATCAACGACGACGACTGCCGCGCGGCCCGCCATCAGGTCTTCGCCTTTCAACCAGCCTGATCCGACCACGTCCGTATTAGGATAGCGAGCCGCTACCGTTACCTTCTGCGACGAGAAGCCTTCGACCAACGTAAAGAAAGGGCTGTTATTGTAAAAGCCATATGTTTCGTCCGGCATTCCCAGTCCAAGCGGGTGCGAATTGTCTACCTGCACTCTGACTATCGTGCCGGGCGCAAAGTGTTGATCACGCGTCAGCCCTCGCTTCAAGTTGCGAACTGGTATCGGGAATTTATCAATTGCCAGATCGCTCGATGCTCCAAGCATGATTAATGTTCCGCCCTCACGAACGAACTCGCGCAAGGCTTCCACGCCTTCATTTCCGATGCCGCCGCGATATTCGGCGCGCACTGTTCTAAAGTTGTTCCCGTCTAAAATATCGCGCGGCTGCTGGTCGGGCATCATTATCACATCAAATTTCTCGCGCAACTTCCCTGCTCTCATCTCTGCGTTGTGCAAAGATGTGTAAGCGAATTCGTACTGTTCAAGCACCCAGCGCGTCCAGCCTTCATCCATATTCGAAGTCCATGATTGATAAAGCCCTATGCGCGGCGCACGAATCGCTCCTTCTTGAGCACTGCCATTCTTTGAAGATTTGCTCGACGGTTTAACATCTACACTTTGAATTGAAAGATTCAATTCGCGAGCGAGTTTCTCCATTCGCTCGCGTGGAGGCCCCGTTGCGCGAACATTTGTAACGGGTTTGCCGCTCTTTTGATCCATCACAAATTCAACGCGCGCGTGCTCCTTCAAAAGGCGATTAATCGCGATAGCGGAATCAGCGCCCGCGTAAGCGAACACGTATTCTTTGCCCGCGCCTTTAGCTTCGCCCGCCAGTCGAGGGGCTTCCGTAAGCTTTGTCAGCTTCGCTTGATCAGGCAACGGAGATTTTACAAACACAGTCTCGACTCCCATCTGCATGCCCAGAGACCAGGCCGTCACGTCATAAGGCGGTTCCGGCGGCGAGTTGGGCGAGCGGCGCACTTCGGGGTAAGTCTGTTTCTCAAGCAAATCTTTTGCATAACGAGCAAAGACCTGATTCATCGGGATGACAAAGGTTCCTGCGGGGTATTTCTTGCCTTCGGCTTCAAATGAGTTTTCGGCGCGCGAAACTTCTACGCCGCCCATCTGCAATCTTTCAATCAGGTGCACGGCTTCGCGCGGGTCGTGTTGGTCGTCTGCGCGAATGATGATGGCCGCAGGGTTACTCTTAGCGCCCGCTTCAACCGTCGCTCGATTGACTTCATAAATCTGCTTGACCAACTGCTCGCGCTGTTCAGCCGCCGTCTCAAGCAAGGCCATCGTCGCGATCAATTCATAATCAACGATGTCGCGCAGTGTCCACCGGCCTCCGAGCCAGGGACGCGGGTACTCTGTCCTGGGAGTCACATCGCGCGGCGGCGGAAGCGGTTCGTTTGGATTTTCTGCCATGCGACGCATCTGCGATTGAAAATCTTCGTTGCTCGTTTCAGCCGCTCTCCCCGGTTGAGCGCGGCGTTGCTCAATCGGCGAAGCTATTCGCGCGCTTGCCACTTCCGTGAGCAGTCCCACCTGATTATGCCACCACCCGCTCCACGCCATCGCGCCCTGCCAGAAATTCGTGTACGTCGAATTGTAGATGATGCCTTCCTTGCCTGCCGCTTCAAGTGCTGCGGCTTGCGACTGGCCCAAAATCCCGTTCCAGCGATAGATAAGCGGGTGCACGTTTGAATTGATCGGGTCGGTCGCGGGCATCACAAATATTCTCGCGCCCTGACTGCCCATCTGGTGCTCGTCCAACCAGACGGACGGAAACCAGTCGTGCCACAACAAACGCGCGGTCATCTGGCTCTCTTTCTGCGTGAACATATACATATCACGATTGTTGTCGTGCCCGATGTAAGGATGATAGAGCCACGGCAGCGGGCTTGCTTCATATTCCGTCCCGACGTTTTTGTTGTACCAGTCGGTTACGATGATCTGCCCATCGGGATTCAGGCTCGGCACGAGCAGAAAGATTACGTTATCGAGAATCTTCTTCACCGTCGGCGAATCTTCCGTAGCCAACTGGTGAACCAGTTCCAGCACCATCTGCGACGAACCGATTTCAGTCGAGTGAATGTTGCAAGTGACTAAAACCACTGCTTTGCCTGATCGAAATATTTCGTCGCGCTCGCTTTCGGTCGGCGCGCCGCCCTGAAAGTAGAGCTTGCGTTCAAGCTGTTTATAACGCGAGAGGTTTTTGATCGTATCTGCCGAACTGATTTCGAGAAGTATGAAAGGATTGTTGTTTGTCGTCTTGCCTAGCTCAGTTACGCGCACGCGGTCAGACGATGCGGCGACTATGCGCATATACTCGATGATCTTTTCCCAGCGAGCGAGTTTCTTGTCTTCACCCACGCGAAAGCCGAGAAATTTTTCGGGCGTGGGAATTTCACCTGCGGCTACGGAAATCAAAAACAGAATGAAGATCGAAGCTATCCAGGCGCGACATCGTGTCATATCGTCATACCTCTAAATTGTGATGATTCGGTTATCTGCCTTTGAAATCAGGTTTGCGCTTTTCTATAAACGCGCGCACGCCTTCTTCTTTGTCTTCGCTCGAAAAGCAGAGCGCGAACAGATCAACTTCCGCCTCAAGCCCTGCGCGGAGGTCTAATCGCGCGGCGTTCTTTACAGACTGTTTCGCCATCGCAAGCGCGACGGGGCTCATCTCGGCGATCTTGTTGGCTAACTCCATCGTCTTCGCCTCAAGTTCTTCCGGCGCGATGACATAGTTCACAAGCCCCAGCCGCTCTGCTTCTTCGGCAGAGATCATGTCTCCGGTGAGCGTTAATTCCATCGCCTTCCCTTCGCCGATAAGCCGCGTTAGCCTCTGAGTGCCGCCGCCGCCGGGTATGATGCCGAGCTTGATTTCGGGCTGGCCCAGCTTGGCTTTAGATGATGCGACGCGAATGTCGCACGCAAGAGCAAGCTCGCATCCGCCGCCCAACGCAAAACCGTTTATCATAGCGATGACAGGTTTCGGAAAATCTTCAACGGCATCGAACGCTCGGCGGCCTTTCATTGCCACACGTTGCTTCACGGCGGTCATGCCTGCGAACTCGTTTATATCTGCGCCTGCGATGAAAGCTTTTTCGCCCGCGCCTGTGATAATCACGACTCTTACTTCGTCGTCGCGCTCAAGCTCGTCAAAGGCCGCTAGTATGTCGTTACGAGTCGGAGTGTTCAGTGCGTTCAATTTATCTGGCCGGTTGACGGTGACGATTGCAACGCGACCACGTTTTTCGATCAAAACATTTTCAAGTGCCATCTCTTCTCTCCAATCAAAATTTTATTCCCATTTATAAAAGCCTTCGCCCGTCTTCTTGCCGAGTTTGCCATCGGCGACTTTGCGTTTGAGAATATCAGGCGGGCGAAACGCTTCTGAATTCAGTTTTTCAAACAGGTACTCAGCAATGCTCAACCGTATGTCGAGGCCGACGAGATCAGTTAATCTCAGTGGCCCCATCGGGTGGTTATAGCCGAGCACCATAGCTTTATCTATGTCTTCCGCGCTTGCTACTTCCTGCTCCAACATCCTCATCGCTTCAAGTCCGAGCGCAACTCCCAAACGACTCGTCGCAAACCCCGGCGCATCTTTGACCGTGATCGCTTCTTTGCCCATCCGTCGAGCGACATCGAGCGCAGCCGAAAGAGTTTCCTGCGAAGTCTCAGAGGCAATGACGACTTCTATGAGTTTCATTATGTGCACCGGATTGAAGAAGTGCATGCCGATCACACGATCAGCGCGAGCGGTAGCCGTTGCAATGCTTGCTATGCTCAAAGATGATGTGTTCGTTGCGAGTATCGCGGCGGGTTTGCAGATTTGATCCAGTTGAGCGAGCAATTCGCGTTTAGCGTCGAGCTTTTCGATCACGGCTTCTATAACAAGGTCAGCCGTTGTTGCATCACTGAGATTTGTCGAAATTTGTATGCGCGACAATGCCGCATGCATTTCGTCTTCAGTTACTTTGCCGCGCTCAACGCCCTTCTTCAGATTGTCCCGGATGCGAGCAAGGCCGCGTGATACGAACTCTTCGCTCACGTCTTCGAGCACGACATCAAACCCGGCTTGCGCTGCTACCTGCGCGATGCCATGCCCCATTGTCCCTGCGCCTATTAGTGTTATTTTTTCAATCATAATGGGCCACGAATTACACGAACAGCACAAATGTTCACGAATTAATTTACGAGCCTTACATATTGAAGCTTCTGCTTTCCAAAATTCAGAAGGATAGCTAATCGCGTATCCGTCGCTCGCAAATAATTCAACGTCTGCGCCCGATGCGCGTCAGACAGGTATTCCGCTGCTTTTAATTCCAGTATAATTAAATCTTCAACCAGAATGTCTGCAACATAAAAGCCTACCTGCTCGCCTTCAAAATAGACTTTGATGGGAACCTGTTGTCTGGCGCGAATGCCTTCACGCCTGAACAAAACCATCATTGCGTTTTCATAAACTTTTTCAAGAAACCCGAATCCTAACTTGGTATGCGCTTCCATTGCCAGCCCGACAATTTTGTACGACAAATCCCGATAAAGCACTTTTTCTTCATTCGTATTCATTCGTAAACATTCGTGCAATTCGTGGCTTAATCATTCCCCTTTAAATTCAGGCTTTCGTTTTTCACGAAACGCGCGAATGACTTCACGATGGTCTTTAGATTTTACGAGCACGCTTTGAGCAAGCGCTTCGAGCATTCTTCCGGTTTGGAAATCGCTCGTCACCGAATGCCATAACAACCGCTTTGCAAGCCCAAGCGCTTCGGGCGCTCTCGTA
>DATEKX010000668.1:0-4415 GCA_035277165.1 Blastocatellia bacterium
GAGTTCATGCACATGAGCAAAGAGCGCAAAGTAAATATTTACTTTGCGCTCTTTGCTCATGTGCATGAACTATCACGTGAGGTTACTTTTTATTGAAGACCAGTTTCGATTCCTGCGCGCCGCGAGGGCTTTCGCTTTTGCGATTAACCTTGAGGACTTTACCGCCTTCGGCAAGCTCCCAATGATCCATGCGAGTGATAGTGACATCGTTGCCCTGCACGTTCACATTTTGCACAGAGCTTAGTTCAAGAACATTATCGCCCATCCACTTGGCTTTCATCGTCGCCTTACCGGGCATGCGACCCGTCATCTCAGCGGTGGTTTCGCTGCCGTCGAGATTGTAGGTCGCTTTCTGTGGCGGGACTTCGCGCTGGCCGCCCGTGATTGTCGTTTCGCTCGTGAGTTGCTTGGCGTCTTGAGTAACCACCATAGTAACATCAGCGCCAGCCATCATACCGCTCAAGCCTTCGCTCTTTGTTTTGTCGAGAACCCATGTGCCTGAGAAATTTGCAGGCGCCGCGCCCGCCGCCCAGACTTCGACCACCAGAGCGCAAACCAAAATGCAAAATACTAATAGCCTCTTCATCCGTGTTTCTCCTTTATGCTTATTGTGGGGAGACTGTTGTCAGCGGAGCCTGTCCACAAAGTATCTTTAGAAGAGCAATAACAGTTCCGCCTCTTTTGAAGACGCTGTGGCCGAGGTCACGGTTACAGGAAACAATTGTTTGGCTTTGCCGGAACAATTACAACCAGCCCATCAGGCGAGGTCGTCCGACAGTTTGACGATCAGCTTTCCTTTGTTCGAGCCATCAAATAATTTATTGACCGCGCTCGGAGCCTGCTCGATTCCATCAACGACATCAACTCGATACTTGATCTTACCTTCGATGAGCCATTTGCCGAGTTCGGTCATCGCTTCCTGAGCGCGACTGGAATAGTCCATTACGATGAATCCTTCAACGCGCGCTCGCTTGATCAGAATCTGCACGAAGTTGTACGGGCCGGGCACAGGCTCTGTGGCGTTGTATTGCGAGATCAATCCGCAAAGCGATATGCGCGCACCGATATTGATGAGGCTCAATACTGCGTCGAGTATCTCTCCGCCTACGTTCTCGAAATAAACATCAATTCCTTTCGGGCAATGCTTTTTCAAGCCTTCGAGCACAGGCTCGGCCTTGTAATCAATGGCCGCATCAAAGCCAAGTTCTTCGGTGATCCAGCGACATTTCTCTTCGCCGCCCGCGATGCCGACAACATGGCATCCTACGATCTTTCCTATCTGCCCGACGAGCGATCCGACAGCGCCAGCCGCCGCCGATACCACTAGCGTTTCGCCTGCCTTCGGCTTTCCGACATCGAGCAGGCCGTAGTACGCGGTCAGACCTATATGGCCGAACAGTCCCATAAAGGCCGTCAGCGGAATTCCCGGCAGACGCGGGAGTGTGGTGATGCCTTTGCCGTCGCTCACAGCGTAATTCTGCCAGCCGAGCAAACCCGAAACGATTGCGCCTTCTTGAAAATTCGCGTTGCGCGATTGTTCTATTATTCCGATGGTGCCGCCGCGCATCACATCGCCTATGCCAACAGCAGGCAGGTAAGTGTCCACGTCGTTCGCCCAGCCACGGTTGGTCGGGTCGAGCGAGAGGTAGATATTGCGGACTAGAATCTCGCCTTCGTTCGGAGTGGGAGCGGGTGATTCGGTCAATTGAAAATCGGTCTCTTTCAACATGCCCACAGGGCGAGCGGCAAGCCTCCATTGGCGATTAACTTTTGCAGTCATCAATCGGTTCTCCTTTCGATCTTTTGCTGTGATTACGACATTGCGCTTGTATCACTCAGGCCAGTATTTGTTCGAGGTGATGCTTCAAATGCTTCACGTAGTCTTCGGCTAAAAAGCGGAGTGTCACAGGCTCGCTGCTTCCGATTCTGCACAAGACATCGAGCTTGTCATTCGCCATATTTGAAATGATGTGGAGCAGATGCAGGTTGTAGCTTTTCCATAGCGCGGTCAGGTTGGCCCACGATTCGTCTTTATAAGCTTGTCGCTCGACCCAGGGTTCCTGTTCATATCCCGGAAACGTGAGAGCGCCGTCAATCTGCGCTCGGACAAATCGCTGATGATTGTTCGAGGCGGAATCTATGAGATGGCCGATCAATTCCTTCGGCGACCACTTGCCCGATGAAATCGGCTCGGCGCTCGCGTCTTCCGTCAGTCGCGCAAGCCGGTCGTAGGACTCATTGATCGTGCGTCTGAAATCTTCAATCACGTTTTGCATAGCCATACCTTGTTTGTATATTTAGCAACACAGAGCTTTCAGCGGGAAAGTTTGATTGTAGTGAGTACCCGCGGCAGGAGTCGAACCTGCGACCTCTCGCTCCGGAGGCGAGCGCTCTATCCACTGAGCTACGCGGGCAATTAAGGTTCAAAGAAATCTCAAGAAGCATACAGACGATTGGAAATGGTGTCAATTTTTCAAGCTTTAGCTCACACTTCATTGAATTCGGGTTGATACTTCACCGTGCCTGAGCGACCCGCGAGTGCGCCTTCGCGCAGTTCCATAATCATAAACACTTCGTCTCGCACGTCGTATTCGGACTTTATGCCATACCTGCTTGCGGGCGTGAAACCGAAGCGCGGGTAAAATTCCGGGTGGCCCAGCACGACAACGCTATCATGTAAAGCTTTTCGGCACTCATCGAGTCCCGCTCTCACAAGCCTTGAGCCTATGCCTTGATTTTGAAACTCAGGCAAGACAGACATCGGAGCAAGCCCTATTGCCGCCAGCGATTCTTTCTCCGATTCGATAGTAACAGGGCTGAAAAGTATATGACCCACGACTCTGTCGTCTTGCACTGCGACCAGCGAAAGCGTGACCTTACCATTCGCGCGGAGCGCATCTACAAGATTTGCTTCCGCCGGTTGGCCAAAAGCTTTTTCGTTGACTTCGTGAATTGCGGCGATGTCTTCCGGTTTCTCGTTACGCACGATCAGCATGATTTAATCCTGTGATTGCAATGAAGCGGGATAAAGCGCCCGGCATGATAGCCGGAATTTTTTCGCTCGCTCGTAGTGTAGCATTAGCAGCGCACTATGGGTACAATCTCGTCTCAGAAAGGAGAATGAATATGTTGAACGTAGGAGACCAGGCACCAGATTTCAATGTGAAGGCGCACACGGGCGAAGATGTTCGCCTGAGCGACCTCGAAGGCCGCACCGTCGTCTTGTGGTTTTATCCGAAGGCTGATACACCGGGCTGAACTGCTGAAGGCATTGGGTTCCGTGATCGAATCCAACAATACGCAGACAAGGATGCCGAGATACTCGGCGTCAGTTTTGACACAGTAGAAGAGAACAGGGCTTTTGCCGAAAAGTTCAATTTCCCCTTCCGCCTGCTTTGCGATACAAAAAGAGAGATAGGAATGGCATACGGAGCTTGCGACGATCCAACGGCTCAATATGCCAAACGCATCACCTACGTGATCGGCCCCGATGGTCGCATAGTTCAGGCGATAGATCAGGTCAATGCGCGCGAGCATCCCGAAGCATTGCTTTGCACGCTCTAGCTTTCACTAAATGACAGGAGGACTCTATGGCTACGACAAAGCGTTTTCGCGCTGTTCTCGAAAAAGATACTGATAGTTCGGCAACGGCTATCGCCATTCCATTCGATGTCGAGAAGGCGTATGGCTCGCGCGGTCGCGTTCCGGTGCGCGGCACTCTCAATGGCTTCGCTTTTCGCAGCTCAGTCTTTCCTATGGGCGGCGGCTGTCACTGGCTGGTGGTGAATCGCGATATGCGAGAAGGCGCGAAAATCAAAGCCGGTGAAACGATCAGCGTTATGATGGAGCGAGACGACGAGCCGCGCGTCATCACGCCGCCAAAGGATCTCGCTCGCGCGCTCGCGGCCAACAAAGTTGCTCTTGCGGCGTGGGACAAACTCAGCTATACACATCGCAAGGAGTACGCAAAGGCAATCGAAGAAGCTAAAAAGCCTGAGACGCGGGCGCGAAGAATCGAGAAAGCAATTGCGGCTCTGGCTGCGCCGAAGAGTTAGAGTTTCGCTGTATAGTTTCTCGGTTTACAGATGAATAATCGCTTGCCGTGCGCAGAGAGATGTCATAATTTTCTGCGTTCGATTCGCTCATGACAATAAAACTTAGGAGGAACATGAACACCCGAACCAAATGCTTTACGAGTTTCACACTTCTGCTGCTATGCCTAGCATTGGGCTGCAATGTCTATGAAACTGATAAGGCCAATCAACTCATTGATGCTGGCAACGCGGCAGTGACCGAAGCCAATAAACTCTTTGAGGAGGCCAACTCAAAAGCCGATAAAATCACCGATCTTCTCAACTCTGAACAATCTCTCGAAGAGAATGATTCGATAAAAGGGTTGGCGCAGGAGGCGGCTG
>DATEKX010000669.1:0-11161 GCA_035277165.1 Blastocatellia bacterium
GAAAACATCAAGTACGTGCCCAAGTTTTTTGCTGCGGCGATTGTCGGCGAAAACCCATGGGCGTTCGGGCTTGAAATGAATCCGCTCTCGACCTACGCCGGATCAACAGCGGCGGGAGAGCTATAACAAAGTAATGGTAGGGGCAGGGCTTGTCCCTGCCCGAATGGTCGTAAGACCATGACCGATCATCGCCTGTCGGCGATCCGGGCAGGGACAAGCCCTGCCCCTACATATTGCCCTGATAAGGAGGTTTGAAATGCAATCGAGGATAATAAAAAGTCTGGTACTCACTCTGTTTTTAGCTGGCAGCATCTCTGTTTGTATTCACAGCAGCCGAGCGCAGATGGCAGCCCTCAACTACTCGCCGCTTATTCCCAGAGTTTGGAGCGATGAAGAAGTTGCAGTGTTGGAATTACCGTTGGCTGACCCGGCGGCTACTCCAAAACATATCTCGGCTGATTATTATTACAGCATCCCCGTGCGCCCGATTTATAAAAGCTATCCGGTCTATGCCGTGGGCAAAGAACCGCCGGGCTATCTGGAATGGCTGAAACAGCAGGAGCCGGAAAGAGTCTTTGATGTTTCAAAACTCAAGACTGAATCCGACTGGATAGCGGCGGGCGAGTTGGTGTTTGATGCGCCCATTTTCTATAACGCCGTAGTCAGACTTCCCGACATCCAGGACCCGCAGTGGTACGAACAGACCGGCGTGCAGGTAGCGAAAGACGGCACCTTGCCTTACTTCCGTTATGTCATCAGAGAGAAAGGCAAGATTGAAACGGGAACCATCTCCTGCGCGACGTGCCACACGCGAGTGATGGCCGACGGGAGCGTGATTAAAGGAGCGCAGGGCAACTTTCCACTTGACCGCGCCAGCGTCTTCAACGCTGACCGGCTCTTTACGCCTGAGCGAGTGCGCGCAATACAGCGCAGTCTTTTCAGCGCTCCGTGGGTCGCGCCGAACCCGCAGTCCGCGCTCGATCAAATGTCTGTCAAAGATATGAGCGAGTGGCATTCGGCCATCGTGCCCGGTGTAATTGCTCGTCATGGCACAAGCCCGCTTTATCCTCCGCAAGTGCCCGACCTGATCGGAGTCAAAGAGAGGAAGTATCTCGATCACACAGGGCTGCTGATTCAACGCTCGACCACAGACCTGATGCGTTACGCCGCGTTGAATCAGGGAGCTAACGACCTGGCGAGCTATGGCGATTTTATTCCTGCGGCGAGAGACTTTCACACTCCACCCAGCCCGGCAACGCAAGGTCGTTATAGCGATGAACAGCTCTACGCGCTGTCGCTTTACATCTATTCGCTCGCGCCGCCGCCGAATCCTAATAAGTTCGACCGCACAGCCGCGCGCGGGCAAAAAGTGTTTGAACGCGAAGGCTGCGCTGCCTGTCACACGCCGCCGCTTTATACCAATAACAAGCTGACGCCAGCCGCAGGTTTCATCGTGCCGGAAGACCACCGCAAAAAGTATGACATTACTTCAACGTCAGTAGGCACTGACAATCGGCTGGCTCTCAGGACGCGGCGGGGCACAGGTTATTACAAAGTGCCGTCGCTCAAAGGCGTATGGTATCGCGGCCCGTTCGAGCATAACGGCTCAGTGGCGACGCTCGAAGACTGGTTCGACCCTCGGCGGCTGGCGGATGATTATGTGCCGACAGGGTTTCGCGGGGCGGGCGTGAAAACACGAGCCGTCAAAGGACACGCTTTTGGGCTTGCGCTTTCAGCAGAAGATCGCCGCGCGCTGATCGCGTTTCTAAAAACATTGTGAATATGATTGAGCATCAAATCACGCTCACATTAAACGATGGACGAGGCCGTTGTGAATCGGTCGCGGTTGAATCTGCGCGTTTCACCATCGGCCACAGCCAGGATAACGATCTGGCGATAGATGAGCCGGGGTTGTCGCGCAGACATGCTCTGATAGAAAAGTTTGACGGCATCGTTCAAATTTCTGACTGCGGTTCAGAGAGCGGAACGTTCGTCAACGGCAAGCGAATTAATGGCGGAGCCGCACTCCGAAACGGAGATACGATCTCGATGGGGCCTGCCTGCAGTATGCTGGTCAGCATACGTAGCGCAGGCCCGGAAAACCAGATTCAACAACACGTCGAATCGAACGCGCAGTCTGATGCGCCTATTCTTCAACTGACTACGCCGGTTATTGCTATAGCATCGGTTGTGTTGATATTGCTGATAGCCCTGCCGCTTATTATTTTCTTGAACAAAGACAGTAGCCGCCGCACTGGTCGCGTCTCTTACTCAAGAGAGCAGCGAGGCGAGGATGAAAAAAAGCGGACGCCGGATTTGTCACCCACCGAAGGCGAGCGTAACCCGACTGGCAACAGCGACGCGCCATCGAAAGCCATAACAATCGAAGAAGTTGAAAAGGTAGCCGTGCAGTTCATGCGCCGCATAAGCAGTGATGACAAGCCCTATGTCTTCCCTCCCAATGCCGTCAACGCGCTCGGCGACATCAGCAAGAGAGTCGAGCAATACGCTCAGTCGCAGGCCACTATCGGCGCGTTCAACTCGATGGCGACCGCAGCGCAGGCAATCGCAGCCGAAGCCCGTCGCGAAGGCATCGAGCCGGGGCTTGTGATCTCAACGGCTCTTGCAGAGGTGGAAGGAGCGCGAACGCCGAGCGATCAGATGGCTACTGCACGCCGGATATTGCCAAACTTGCTTTCGCTTAGAAAGACTTTTGGAACCGAATCGGCTGACAAAAGCCTTATCCTCGTCGCGGCCTACAGGATGGGCGGCGGAACGAAAAAATCTCACCCACTGCTCCGAACGATGACGCGAGCGGTTAAGAACCCGCTCACGGATCGAAACGTCTGGTACTTGCGCGAGCACGGGAGCCTCGACGACGAAGCTTACAACTTTGTTGTGAATTTTCTGGCCCTCGGCGTTATCGCTGAAAATCCGCGCAGATTCAACATCGCGGCCCCGCCTATCGCTTATTAAATCAAAAGTAAATATGTTGCTATCCATGTGGGTGGCGACCTCTGACGCCGCTTTCGAGTATTTATAATGCGTGACCAGCGTATTGAAAATGCGAAGGTAGAGAAACCAGGAGGATAAGGAAAATGAGTTTGATTAAAGGAAAACTGATGGCGCTCGTAACAGCGCTTGTGATCGCAGCCGTCACAGTCGTTGCAGTCCCGGTCGAAGCGGGGCAGCGAAACTATGACGTAGCCACCGCTGATAAAATACGTAAGAAGCTTGTAACGCTGCCTTTTTACGGCATATTTGATAATCTCGCCTACGAGCTTGAAGGCGGCACTGTGACGCTGTATGGGCAGGTTGTGCGCGCGACCACACGCAAAGACGCCGAGCGACGCATAGCAAAAATCGAAGGCGTCGAACAAGTGATCAATAGAATACAGGTGTTGCCTGTTTCCGGCTTTGACGATTCGATTCGTGTGCGCACTTTTCGCGCGATATTCCGAACAGCCGGTTTGTTCCGCTACGCTCAGGGCGCGAATCCTTCGATACACATTATCGTCAATCGCGGGCATGTGACGCTTGAAGGCGTAGTCGCAAACAAGATGGACAGCCAACTCGCTTACATGGCCGCCAATCAGGTGTCAGGCGTGTTCTCTGTCACCAACAATTTGCGCATTGATCGATAGTTAACCTCAATCCGGGGCGAGCGGAGACGGCTCGCCCCTACAAGACTGCATTCAGTTGAAAACAACTTAGCGAGGGCGCGAAACCATGAGCCGTTATCGTAGAGTCGTCTGGGCCGAGGGAATGTTGCTGACTCCTCATCATTTTCAGCAGCTCGATAATTATCACGAACAGTCACTCAATTCCCGGTTCGCATCAATCGCGCCGTACAACTGGGGCGTGCTCGATTTGCAGGTGAACCGGGAATCAATTGCCAATGGTTATTTTGATCTCGTCCAATGCAGGGCCGTAATGCCTGACGGTCTGATGATCAACATACCGGAAATTGAACAGGCTCCGCCGCCGCGCCCGGTCGAAGGACATTTTGACATGGCGGACGAGCGCCTGGATGTTTATCTGTCCATTCCGGCCAGGCGCGCAGGCGCGATCAACTTTCAAACACCCGGCGCGGGCGGCGGTCAGATGGTGCGATACCTTCAGGACGCTGGCGTTGTTCCTGACGAGACAACAGGCGATAACGAACGGCAAATAGCTTTTGCGCGCGGGAATATTCGATTGTTGTTCGCTGATGAATTGCGCGAAGGATATAGTTCGATCAAGATAGCCGAACTTCAGCGTACGGCAACGGGTCAGCTTACTTTATCAGAGAACTGGATTCCGCCAGCCTTGAACGTGTCGGCTTCCGGGTGGCTCGTCAATATGCTGCGCCAGCTCGTCGAGATTCTGATTACTAAAAGCGCCACGCTCAGCGAACAGCGCCGACAGCGCGCGGCTGGGCTTGCCGACTTCACAACGTCCGAAGCGGGCATTTTCTGGTTATTGCACACGGTCAATTCAGCAATTCCCGGACTCGCTCATTATTTCCGCACGCACCCCGTACACCCTGAGCGCATATATCTGGCGATGGCCGAACTTGCAGGCGAACTGATGACCTTCGTCACAGATCGCCATCCTAAAGACATCGTGCGATATGATCACACAGATCTTTACTCGACATTCAGTCAGCTATCGGCTGAGATTCGCGAGTTATTGGAAACGGTCATCCCGACCAGATGTGTTGCAATCCCTCTCGAAAATGTGCGCAAGTCGCTTTACGTAGGCCGCGTGCAGGACGAACAGTTGCTCAAAGACGCAGCCTTTTACCTCGCGGTGCGCGGGCAGATACCGGAGAGCCGTTTGATCGAGCTTGTGCCGCGCATAGTGAAGATTGCTGCGCGTGATGTCATTGATGCCGTGGTTGGTTCGGCGCTCCCCGGCGTAACGCTGACGCACGCATCGCCGCCGCCCGCGCCCATCCCTACACGAGTTGGGTTTCATTATTTCGCGCTCGACAGCATCGGCCCGTACTGGGACACGATTCGAGGCTCGAAGGTGCTTGCGGTTTACGTGCCTGATGAGTTCCCCGACGTGAAGCTTGAAATGTATGCCGTAAAACCATAGGGCATCACAACGGCTATCTATCAGGTGATGTTTGAGCAGTCCCGTTAGGGACGACCTGTCTATAGTTTCGGAATCGTTAATATTATCCGTAGCTCCGTAGGAGCGACCTGTTGATTCAGAGGTCGCTCCTACGGAGCTACGGGAATTTTATAACTTGTAGGCTATAGACAGGTCGCTCCTATGGAGCTACAACAGGATGATTTCTCTGCGCCCTCTCTGCGTCCTGCGGTGTCTCTGCGGTGAATCTTTCTTTTTCATCATTGCCACCCGCATGGGTGGTGACCTTTGAGGGCTATCTCCAGTATTTATAGTGCGTGAGAGTTTGAAGAACGGAGAAACGTATGGCAACCGTCACAGCCGAAAGACCAGTGAGCAGAACGCGCTCGGATAATAACCTCGTGAGTCTGGCTACTCCCGTGCTGCAAAAGATCATGCAGATCAGAGCCGGTGTCGCAACGCCGTCGATTGAACTCAGGCGGCTGATAGATGCATTGCTCAAACAATTGGAGCAGCGCGGAGAGGCGCTCTCGTACAGAGAGCGCCATCTGCAAACTATTAAATTCGCGCTCGCCGCGTTCATTGATGAGACCGTGCTGATTGCAGACTTTCCGCTGCGCGAAGAGTGGGAGAAGTATCCGCTCCAACTCGAATATGTCGGCGAACACCTGGCGGGGCTGACTTTCTTTGAGCGGCTCGAAGCGATAATGAAAAACTCTGAAGCCGAAGCCGACATTGACGTAGTCGAAGTCTGCTACGTGTGCCTGCTGCTCGGTTACAAAGGCAAATATAATATTTATTATGAAGAGCAACTCAAGTCCGTGATCGAAAACATCGCGGACTTTCTCAGGCGCGCAGGCCGATTGCAGACAAGCCCGCTATCACCTCATTGGAAAGTGACCGACCAGCCCGAACCCGTCAGCGATCCCGGATTGCCCGGATGGATGAAGATCTGTGGCACGGTCGGGCTTGGGGTCGTGATTCTGATTTATGTGCTTTTTAATTTTCTGCTGATCAGCGAACTGAACGGAGCAAAGGAACAGTTGCTTCGATAGATTCGACCATTAATGGAGTAAGCAATGTCTTCGCATAAAGACCAGATCAGGCACGCGCTGAACATCACGATGTATGTGTCGCTATACAGTGTTGCCTGTCTTTTGATTTTTTTCCTGGGTTCGTGGGTCGGGATTGCGTTGCCTTATCAGGTTGCGCTCGTCGCGTTGATTCTTCTGACGTGGCCTTTCGCAATCGCAATCAATCACTACCGCAAGAAGAAAGAGCAGCAAAAATCTGGAAGCGTGGCTAAAAGTTCAAGACCTTCGGGGGCTGCTGCTCCTGTGCACAGCAACGATGAATTGACGCGAGGCGCAGAAGAAGTGGTTCAGTGGTTGAACAGCACCAAGCTCGCCGCCGCCAAATCAAGCGAAGCGATTTACAAACTCCCATGGTTTGTGATCGCAGGCCCGTCTTCGAGCGGCAAGACATCATTGCTGCTTTCATCGGGGTTGGACTTTCAGGCGCTCCCCAGCCAGCGACGCGCAGACTTAAATCTTATCCGCCCGACGCGCGACTCGGTGTGGCGAGTGACGGATTCGGCTATCAACATTGACACGGCAGGTCGCTATCAATCAGAAGGCACGGATGGCGAAGAATGGTCATCGCTTCTCGAAACGATAAAGAAGCACAGGCGGAATCGCCCGATTGACGGCCTTGTAATCAGCGTTGACGCCGCGCGCGTGTTCAACTGCAACGATGCGGAGATAGAGCAACAGGCGAAGATATTGCGCGCGCGGCTTGATGAAGCCATCAGTCGGACGCAAGCGCGATTCCCGGTTTATCTCGTCTTCACTCACTTGGATTCAATCGAAGGCTTTGAGGATTTCTTCAGCCCGTTCAGCGCCGAAGAGAGGTCGCAGGTGTGGGGCGCGACCATACGGCTTGAGCAGTCGCAAAACGCTCACGCTCTTTTTGATGTCGAATTCGATCACCTCTACGACGCATTAATGCGCCGCAGGCTTGTCAGGCTCGGCGTACCCGCGCCTCCGGCAGAGCAATTGCGCGTCTTCAACTTTCCGCTTTCATTCGGGGAGTCGCGCCGAAAGTTGGGGCTATTCACCTCTGCGCTCTTCAGGCCGAATCCGTTCAGCGAGAATCCACTGCTGCGCGGCTTTTACTTCACCAGCAGCGCGACAGGCAGAAGGTCAAAAGTTAAGACTCAAAGCGCAGTCGTAAAGTCGGGCGTGACTACGGCAACGCTGATCAAACCCGCTGCAGTCGCAGAAGAAGAAGTCGAAGATGCGAAAGCCGCAGGTCAAGGCTACTTTACAGAGAGACTGTTCAAAGATGTTCTGCACAGAGACCGCGACCTTGCTCAGTCTTTTCTTTTGAATCGAAAGAAGCCGCTTCCTGTGCGAAACATTCTGGCCGCCGCCGCCGCAGCGTTTCTGTTTCTGTTTACGGTCGGCGTCGTGATCTCGTATTTCAGCAACGAGAGATTCATTGACGACGCGCGCGAGCGGGGCCTTCGCGTAGAAGAGATCAACCGAGTTGATAACAACAAAGATCAGGCGAAGAAGACCGCTGTAGACGGGGCAGTCGAGATGAACGCCATCGAAGAACTGCGCAAAGCGCTGGTCGAGCTTGATGAGTACGAAAAAAACTCGCCGCCTCTTCATTTAAGATTCGGGCTTTATTCCGGCAACGAGATCAATCCTTATTTGCGGGCTATCTACTTCGATGCGATAGACAGGCGATTTTATAAGCCTGTGGTCGCAAGCATCGAACGCGACCTGCGTGCGCTCACAGTGCCCGTATCAGACGGCGCTCAACCTGCCGAGCCTGCGAGCGATCTGGGCCGTCACTATGATTTGCTCAAGGCTTATTTAATGCTTTCGCACGTCGAGAAGGTCGAGCCTGCGTTCTTACAAAACCAGTTGGCTGATTACTGGAAGAAGGCATCTATCAGCCCTGACCTTGAACTGCTCAGTGAAGAACAATTGAAGTTCTTTGCGTGGCAAGCCAGCCGCGACGACGCGTCGCACTACAAGCCGGACGATAAGCTCGTAGCCGATGCGCGCCGCAAGCTTCAATCATACCCGGCTGCCGACCGCCTGTTTAAACAACTCATATCCGGCATAGACGCGAAGGTGCAGCCGGTCACGCTCGACTCTATCATTCGCGACCGAGGTCGCGGCGCGCTCGCCGGGTCATACGCCGTGCCGGGTAGTTTCACGATCATAGGCTATCACCAGTATTGGCTGAAAGCGGTTGAGTCTGCGGGCGAAGAGATCAGTAAAGATGACTGGGTGATGGGGCCTGAAGCGACGGCGACGAAAGATCAGAGCGCAGACATCAGCCGCCTGCAATCCATGTATCTGCGCCAGTACACTGAGCAGTGGCAGAAGTTTCTCAAGAACATAAGCGTGCGCGGGTTCAAGACAAAAGCGGATGCGGTTGAAGCGCTCAGAGCTTTTGCGGCGAGCGACTCGCCTATTGAATTGCTGATGCTTGAGGTCAAGCGAAACACTGATCTGTCTGCCGCGCCAAAAGGCGGCGGGCTGTGGGGCTGGGTCAAAGGCTTGTTCTCGGACGATTCAAAGAAAGAGGCAGGCACAACGGATGTCGAAAAAGAATTCGGCCCGCTCTTCTCCTTCGTCGCTTCTGAAGACAAGAAGGCGAGAGTCCCGATCTCTGAATATCGAGCAACGCTCGATCAGTTGGTCAGATCGCTTGAGGTCAAATCGGACGACCAACTGGCGCAAGCCGCGAAATCTTTGCTGACTGGCAAAGACGAAGTCGGATTGCAGAAAGCCGAGCAGGATGTTTCCAGATCGCTCGATGCGTTTAAAACCGCAGCCACACGCGATGCAGCGCGAGTGCTCAATCAGCCGCTCGATAATCTGCGCGCGATGCTTTACGGCGGCGGCTATGAGCAGATAGACAAAGCGTGGCGCGAACAGCTCTATCCAAAAGCGCATGCGCTGGAATCCGCCTTCCCGTTTGCCGATGCGTCGTCGGATACGCCCGTGACCGACCTTGCGAAATTCTTAAACCCGGTCAACGGTCAGTTCACGGCATTCTTTAACGAGCGACTGGCTACTTCTTTTGAAGAGTCGCAAGGGAAATGGAAGCTCAAAGAATCGGGCGCGGTCAAACTCTCAGACGGGTTTGTGAGCTATCTCAACCATGCCCGCGAGTTGCGCGATGCGTTATTCGCGAGCGGCGGCGCGCAGCCGGAAGTCAGCTACGAAATAAAGCTGCAACCCGTGGCTGGTGCTGACGTGAGAATCGAAATAGATGGCACGAGCGTCGAGACTCGGAGCGCGTCTGCGCAGGCGGCAAAGTTCACGTGGCCTGCGCGTGCGGGAACGTCGGGCGCAAGAATCGTTATCGTGCGAAACGGGCAACAGGCGGAAGCTTCATTTCCGGGCGAGTGGGGATTGTTCCGACTGTTTGCGGCGGGCAAACCGACCAAGTCGGCAGATAATCAATTTCAACTGTCGTGGAGCGCAGGCTCCATCACGGTGCGGGCTACGCTGCAACCATCGAGCGCGACCAGCCCGTTCGAGCGAAGGTTGTTCACCGAGCTTCGCGCTCCTCAAGGCCCGAATGAATGATTGATAAAAATTGAGAAGGAGAAAATATGACTACAGCGAAAGAATTGTTTGACGCGGGACAGCTTCAAGCCGCTATAGACGAACTGACAGACCGTGTTAAAGCGAATCCGACCGACACGCAGCAGCGCATTTTTCTGTTCGAGTTGCTTTTGTTCTCAGGTGACTGGGATCGAGCCGAGCGACAGATAGATGTGATCGGCCATCAAAGCATGGAAGCAGGACTCGGCGTTCAGGTTTACCGCGACAACATCAAAGCCGAACGCGACCGCAACCGTTTATTGACCGATGGGCTTCGCCCGCATTTCATCACAGACGCGCCCGCTTACATTGATCTGCACATGTTTGCGATCAACCGTCTGCGCGAAGGCAACCTGAGCGAAGCAAGAGAGACGCTCGCGCGAGCCGAAGAAGAGCGACCCGCATTCACAGGCGCGCTCAACGGGCAAGTATTCTCTGACTTCAGAGATTACAACGATCTGGTTGGCCCGGTTCTTGAGTTGATCGTGAAAGATCAATATACGTGGCTTCCTTTCGAGCAAATCAAACGAATCGAGATCAGCAAGCCGAAAAACCTGCGCGATTTGATCTGGGTTCCGGCGCGAATCGAAACGACCGGCGGAACAAACGGCGACGTGTATATCCCGTCACTGTACGAAGGCTCGTCCACACACTCGAACGATCAGGTGAAACTGGGGAGGATGACCGATTGGATGAATGTCGGCGAAGGTCTATATCTGGCTTCGGGCCTGCGCCTGTTCCTTGTGGATGGCAAAGACGAGGCGATTCTTGAAGCGAGAGAAATAGAATTCGATCACACAATCGCGCAATCGCACACGGCTCGGTCATAAGGTATAGTTGGATAAAAACGAAGGGGGCTAGAGATGCGAAAAGTAAAATATTACGTGGCTTCGAGCCTCAACGGGTACATCGCGCGCGAAGATCATTCATTCGATTACTTTGTCGCGCAAGGCGAGCACGTGCCCGATTACCTTGAGTCGTTGAATTCGTTCGATGTTGCTTTGATGGGGCGCAAAACTTATGAAGTCGGGTTGAAGGTAGGCGTGACCGACCCTTACCCGAACATGAAGAGTTACGTCTTTTCGCGCACAATAAAAGAAAGCCCGAATGAAAAGGTACAGATCGTTTCAGGGAACCCGGTTGAACTGGTCAGAGAGTTGAAGCAGGAAACGGGCAAAGACATCTATCTATGCGGAGGCGGGGAACTGGCTACGATACTGTTTGCAGAGAACTTGATAGACGAAGTCATCTTGAAACTGCATCCCGTTATGGTCGGCACAGGCATTCGACTTTTTTCAGAAGCCATCAATCAAGTTGATCTGGAGTTGATCTCCAGCAAGATTTTCAATTCGGGTGTCGTAGTGTTGCAGTATCGAGTGAAGAAAGCCGATGTCGAATGAGTGTACTATATGTGCCGGTAACAGTACCGCGAGCGGTAGCGAGCGGGT
>DATEKX010000670.1:0-6471 GCA_035277165.1 Blastocatellia bacterium
GGGTCGTTTTATCGAGCAGTTTAGCGACTCAGTCAAACGGCTCCGTCGAAGCCAATAACCAAAAGGTAATAAATCAAACAAAACAGAAAAAAGACAAAGCCGCCAGAAAAGAGAAAAGAGAGAGAAGAGAGAGGAGAGAACAAAAAAGGAACCAACGATTTGCCCCGACCGAAGGGTACCCGGAAGCGAGTTCCGTTAATCTTATAGCCGGGGATGCTACTACAGTTGCCTGTCAGGTATTTGATTTCGCAGGCGGCGCGACACAGGGGTTCACCGTCGAGCCGGTATTCGGCACTCCGCTGAATTTGTGGCATGGTGCAAACGCTGTCTGCCGCGCATTCCTTACAGGGCATTCAACTCCATACACCTTCTATTATGGTCAGGATGGAACCTGTAACTACAACACAGGCGCAAGAAATGCCGCGAATTTGATCTCTCCGCCCATCAGTGTTGTCGGAAAATTCGCTCCCTTCAGCGTGAGTTTTAACTACCTGTTGTTTGTGGAAGGAGGTGGCTTTGACTCGACCTTCGTGGATATTTCGACCAATAACGGCGCGACGTGGACGCAGTTTCTAAGTAAAGCCAATATGATTAATGATAATCAGTGGCACAATGTAGTGGCTAATGTGACAGCCCTTGTTGGCTCAGCTACTTCGGTACGCCTGCGCTTCCGGTTCGATTCGGTAGATAACATCGCCAACTCTACAACAGGCTGGCATGTGGATGACATCAGTGTTTGCGGACAGTCTTTCGACCTCTGTTTGCAGGATGACACCTCACACGACTACATGCGGCTCAATACGGTCACGGGGGAATACACCATCAAGCGGTGCATCGGAGGCCCCAAAGCTGTTGATATAACTGGAACAGGTACAGTGACGACTAATGGCAACACCATATCTTTCCAGCATTTCACAACTGACCGGTTTATTTCGGCCACCATAAATACGTCCACCCATACGGGCAGCGCATCTGTAAAGTTGAGGCAAGGATTTTCGGTTATATCCTTCTTCATCAACGACTCAAATACCCAGGACAACACTTGCAGTTGCCCGTGAGTAATCGCTTTGAATTTACGACGAGAGGGCTGGCTTTACCGAAGGTCAGCCCTCTCGCCGTTTCCGGCCTCGATTTACCCTGCTCTCGATTGCTTATCTGAAAAACTTTGCCTTGCGCGACGATATGAATTATTCTCGTTTGTCTTGTCAAAACAGGTGTCAATGATTGAGCTTCTTTTCCAACCAGGCATCGCGAATGAAAGGAGACGGCGTATGTGTAATACCATTGCTTCGATGCTGAAAAGGTTTATGGTATCTGTTTGCTGCGCGTTGATTCTGATGGCCGGGAACCTGCCGACGAGCGCAGCCCAGCAAGAATACGACATAGTCATACTCAACGGCAGAGTCATTGACCCCGAATCCAACCTTGACGCGATTCGCAACCTTGGCATCAGCGGCGGTCGCATTCAAGCCATCAGCGAAAAAAGCCTGCGAGGGCGAACGACTATTCTTGCAACGGGACTCGTGGTCGCGCCCGGTTTTATTGATCTGCACTCTCACGGTCAGGACGCAGAGAACTATCGTTACAAGGCGATGGATGGAGTGACTACGGCGCTTGAGCTTGAAGTCGGAACCCCGGACGTAGATCGTTGGAACGCGGAGCGCGAAGGAAAAGCGCTCATCAACTATGGCGTAAGCATCGGGCATGTCCCTGTGCGCATGAGCGTGATGCGCGACAAAGGCTTTTTTCTGCCGAGCGGCGATGCGGCGTACAAAGCGGCTTCGGATTCTGAAATCGAACAGTTCAAACGCGACATCGAGCAAGGCTTAAAGCGAGGAGCTTTGGGCGTCGGCTTTGGCATTCAATACACGCCCCTCGCTTCGAGATGGGAGATACTTGAAATGTTCCGCGTAGCTGCGCGCTACAACGCTGTGTGCTACGTTCATATGCGTCACGCTGGAGATAAAGAACCGGGCAGCAGCGTTCAGGCGCTTGAAGAGTTGATCGCGGCGGCAGCCATCACAGGAGCGCCGCTTCACGTCGTCCACATTTCAAGTAGCGGTTTGCGCGCAACTCCGCGCCTGCTGCAAATGATTAGCGAAGCGCAATCGCGCGGCATAGACGTGACAACGGAAATGTATCCTTACACGGCGACGCAGACCCTTATCGAGTCCGCGATTTACGACGAAGGATGGCAGCAGTTGTTAGGGATAGACTACAAAGACCTGCAATGGGCAGCAACGGGCGAGCGGCTCAATAAAGAGAGCTTCGCAAAGTACAGAAAAGTCGGTGGCTCGGTCATTGCCCACTCGATACCCGAAGAAGTGGCTCGACTGGTCGTCGCAAGCCCGTTGACGATGGTTGCAAGCGATGGCTTTTTGCAAAACGGCAGAGGCCACCCGCGCGGATCAGGCACTTTCGCGCGCGTGCTCTCGCGATACGTGCGCGAGCAGAAAGCGTTGACGCTCATGGATGCTTTGCGAAAGATGACCGCCATGCCTGCGCGTAGATTAGAGCGCCGCGCACCCGCGATGAAGAACAAAGGGCGAATTCGCGTCGGCTCAGATGCAGACATCGCAGTCTTTGATCCCAACACGATCACGGATAAATCAACCTACGAACAGCCCGCCAACTATTCGGAAGGCATGAAATATGTTTTAGTCAACGGGGTCTTCGTAGTCCGAGATGGCCAGTTGCAAACGGGCGTTGCGCCCGGTCGAGCAGTTCGCGCGCCCATCAGCGCAAAATAGTTTTCAAGAGAGGAGAAAGAAGTTGCCGCAAAGTCGCAAAAGAAAAACTCGCCGGGGCGGAGCCTCATCAAGAAGCACTTACTCGCAGGCCAAAAAATCCAACAAGACAAATATAATAATCATCTGTGCCATCGTTGCCGCTTTTGTAATCGGCGCAGCCGCCCTTCTGTTTTCAGGAAATGGAAGTCGGGGCACTGGCAAGGTCGGCGAAGAAGTAACCACCGCATCGGGCTTGAAGTATATTGAAGAAGCCATAGGCACAGGCGAAAGCCCTGCGCGGGGCAAGTCCGTCACCGTGCATTACACAGGCACGCTTGAAAACGGAACGAAGTTCGACAGCTCTGTTGATAGGGGCCAGCCTTATACTTTCAGGTACGAGATTGATCCGATGGTTGCCGGGTGGAACGAAGCTCTGCTGACGATGAAGCCGGGCGGCAAGCGCCGTGTTATTATCCCGCCCAATCTCGGCTATGGCGCAGCCGGAAGGCAGCCGCAGATTCCACCAAACGCCACTTTGTTTTTTGAGATGGAATTGATCAGCGTGAAGTAAACTGTTTTCTGCGTGAAAAAACTTCTACTGTTAATCGGCGCATCCGCTCGCTCACAACTGCGTTGGGCGACTGAGCACATCTACTGGTGGCTTGTGCTTGGCCCGCTCGTCGTCGGCTTCACTTATTTCACCGTAGCTCGCGTGATTAATAACCTGCCGCCGTTTGAGCCTAAGCCTTCGGTCGCCGTTGCCTTTGCCGCGTTGTTCGAGGCGGTGTTGATAGCCTTGAGCCTTTCGCGCGCGAGCGCAGAGATTTATCACCTGCGGCGAGCGGAAAGTTACTTCGACGCTCTGCCTGTTGACACTGCTACTCATCTGCGCGCAGGGATAATCACGCGGCTCATTCGCACCTCGTTCGTAGCCGTCGCGGCGTTGCTTGCGCACTCGCGCGCGAGCGCAGGAGCGCTGCTCGACTCAAACAATCTGCTCCCGCTAATCATCTTTATCATACTCACATCGCTTGCAGAAGTTTTTGCCGCGCTCAACTGGATTCACTGGGGCCACGTGAAAGATAAGCTCGCCGCTTTTGTGGCTATAGCTATTGTCCTGTTTACAGTAGTTCTTGGCGCAATGTTGCTCGCGTTGATTATCAAGCCGGATTATTTTTCTCGGACGTTTGCGCTCTGGCTGATGATCGTCTCAGCTGTTTCAAGCGCGGGCGTTTGCTTCATCCTTCATCGCATGCACGAGCGCTGGCGAGCTTCCGATATTGAATACGCAAAACGGCTTCAATCTGCGAGCAGGTGGAGCGCGTTCAACGCGCAAGCCCTCAAGCGCCGCCTCGCGCAGGTCGTAGTCGCGCAGCTTGCCCGCGACCTTCAACTGACGCTGCGCGCGTTCTCGTCAGCCGTGTATGTTGTTTCGGGCATCTCGGTGCTTTGGGCAATCGCTCTGGTCGTCGCGCTCACGACGAATCTGGTTCCGACCGAAGTCAACACATCGGGCTGGCTCGATGCTACGTGGCTGCCGCAAGTGATGGCGATCAAGGCGGCGTGCGCGCTGGTTGTGGCAACGCTGGGGGCGCTTGTTCCTTTGCTTGTCGCCTACGAGTTGCCGATGATGTGGCTTGAGCGTGCTACGGGAGCCGCAGGGCTCAACCTCTGGCAGGCGAAGCTCTGGTATGCGCGGATAGTGACAAGCCCCGCGCCGCTTATCATCTGGGCCGTAGGAATGCTCACGGGCAAAGCGCCGATTGGTTACGGGCTGCCGCTCGTCGCCGAATGCTTATTTCTGTGGTGGATGATAAGTTCGTTATTCGGCGCGTTGTCTTTCGAGATGCCCGAGCGTCCCGGACTTGCAATTATCGTGATAGAAACAATCGCGCTTGCCGCAGGCGCATTCGCTGTGATGTTCTGGCCAGCAGGATTGATAATATACTTTCAAGCAATGCATTCTTTAACTGATCGAGGCAAGCACATGGCGCGATTGTTTCTGATGACGGAGGGCGATGGATAGCTTTATTGAAGTCGAAGCAGTCACAAAGCGATACGGCAAAATCACGGCAGTAAATAACGTGAGCCTGCGCATACCTGCGGGGCAGGTCTATTCGCTGGTCGGCGCAAACGGCGCGGGCAAATCTACGCTGATTCGCATGCTGGTCGGCATCACATTGCCTGATGCGGGACGAATCCTGATCTGCGGCGAAGATCACGCAAGCCGCTCCACAACAACCAAACGACATCTCGGTTATCTGCCCGAAGAGTTGACGCTCTATAACAGGCTGACCGGCAGAGAGTACCTTGAACTTGTCGCGGGACTCAAAGAAGCGGACGCCACGCGGATTCCAGAAGAGGTCAAGTTCTTTGAACTCGATCAGGTTGAAAACAAACTCGCGGGCGGCTATTCGCTCGGCATGCGCAAGAAGCTAGGGCTTGCCGCCGCGATGATCGGCTCGCCCGATGTTTTGATTTTAGACGAGCCGCTCAACGGGCTTGATGTTGAGATGATGCGCAAGCTGCGACTGCGAATAGAAGATGAGCGCAAGCAAGGGCGAGCCGTGTTGGTTTCATCGCACGTCATGAGCTTCGTTGAAAGAGTGAGCGACCGCGTCGGAGTTATGCGCGCGGGCCATCTGGTAGCCGAAGGCACACCCGCCCAGTTGCGAACTCTGACCGATATGCCCGACGCGCAGTTTGAAGATGTCTTCTTCCGTTTGGCAACTACAGATGGATAATCTCAAATTCAGGATTTGAGCTTTGAGATTATCCAATCCATCTTACCGCGCCAAACTTATGCTATTGATGATGTGCTCGAAAGCCGGTCTGTAGCTTTGATACTCGTCCTTAGGCGAGATCGTGATGAAGTAGAACAATCGCCCGTCGCTCGTCGCAGTCGTATAGATCACGTCAACTTCGATCACGCCGGTCACAGGCGACGGCCCCGAAACAAGAGTCGCGAATCCCTGTCGCCCGCCGAAGTCATAACTTTCAGGGCCTCGCTCGATGCGGAAATCGGGATTGCTCTTGATCTGCGCTTCGACGAACGCGGCGTTAGCAGACCTGAGATCACCGCTTTCAGCTTTGAGTGCGCCGACGAAGATGCCGTGCGTGACGAATACGTTCTCGCCCTGTTTTCCGTAAGCCCCTTTGGGCGCAAAAATCATATTCACTTCATCTGCGGTCAGCGCATCCCAGTTCTGCGGATACTCAAGCGCAAACGCGCCATCACGCGCCTGAAACTGGCCGAATGAAGATGCCGGAGGTTCGGGTCTCGTTCCAGGTTTGTTGTTGCCCGGATCGCGCGGCCCCACGCGTTCAGGCTCAGACGAAGACCGCATCGCCACGCGATTGTTTGTGATTTGCGCTTTGGCCTGCTGAAACTCGTTCGTGTCGTGAACGGGATTGGCGCTTACGGGGAGCGAACTGAGCGCAGCGTTCACAGCCGCGACTCGGTTGCCGGGGTCTGGATGATCGCTTAAAAACTCGGGCACTCTTTGCCCGCCCTGCTCCTGAAGCGTCTTGAAGAAGTTCGCCATGTCGCGCGGGTCATAACCAGCCTCGGCCATTATGCGAGCGCCTTCAAGGTCAGCTTGCGATTCAGCCGTTCGACCGAATTTCAAAAAGAGCGCGTTCGCGCCCACGCCGCCAACCGCGCCTATGATCTGGCCGAGGTCAGAAGACTCGCCGCCCAATATCCCGCTCAGGACGCTCAAACCGGCTTTTGCGATGTAAG
>DATEKX010000671.1:0-6303 GCA_035277165.1 Blastocatellia bacterium
AGCCTTCAAACCGGCAGGCAGCAGGCTGATGATAATCGTGTGCCGGGACGACGATGGGCAGATGGTAGGGCTGGCGCCGTTATATGTGGCGCAGAGAAGAACGGCAGGCATCCCGCACGTGCGGGAGTTGATGTTTTTGGGAACAGGGATATATGCGCAGACATCTGAGTATCTGGACTTGATAGCGAGGAGAGGGCGAGAGCGAGAGGTGGCAGAGACGGTGGTGAGGCATCTGCAAACGAGCAATGAATGGGATCGTTTGTGGCTCAATGAAATCCCCTCCGCTTCAACGGTCTTTCCGTACTTTCACACCGCGCTGGGCCTTGCCGCGCAGGTTGAACCCTGCAACCATTCGCACCACATAGACACGACTACGGATTGGGAAACGTTCTGCCAAAGTCTGAGCCGATCTACGCGCAAACATCTCACGCGTCAAATGCGGCGATTTTTAGAGAAACGTAACTGGGAGTTCCAACGCATATGTGAAGCTCAGGATTTAGAACCGGCGATGGATGCGCTGGTCAGACTGCATCAGGCGCGATGGACATCGAAAGGCGAACCCGGTTCATTTGCGCTTCCGGGCGTCGAAGCGCTTCTGAGAGAAGCGGCGCAACGGGCGCTTGCGGTCGGGCAGTTGCGGTTGTGGACGCTCAAGCTGGATGACGAGATTGTGGCCGTTCGACTCGCGTTTTTCGATAAAGGTATAGTGCACGCGTTTCAAGGCGGATTCGACCCCATTTATGCGAAAGACAGTCTCGGCAGTGTGATGCTTGGACTCTGCATTAAAGACTGTCTGGGCGACGCCGAAGTTCTCGAATACGACTTCATGGGCGGGACTGATTCATACAAAGACTGGTGGACGAAATCAGGCAGAGAAACGGTCACGCTGACATGCTTGAGATCAGGGATCAGGTCGCTGGCTTACGCGAGTATAGGGCGAGCCATGCGCGCGGGAAGATCGCTGTTGAGAGCGACCGTTCCGCAATCGCTCAGAAAAGTAGGATATAGATTGCTTGAGCGACGCCATTATTCAAAGTAAGAGCCGTTAAATTCAAAGACGTTTTAGTGAGCGAGTTATTATGAATGATTATGAAATAAGGATGGCTGACGATAACGACCGGCAACACGTGATCAGGTTGATGGGAAACGTGTACGCAAGAGATATGGCCGGGCGATACGACTGGCTGTATAAGTCGAACCCGCACGGGCGCGCGCTGACGTGGCTTGCGATTGAGCGCGCGAGCGGCGAAGCCGTTGGCTGCACTTCGATTTTTCCCAGAAGAGTCATGGTGAATGGACGCGAGCGAACGGGGAGCATCGGCGGCGATTGCTACATCGAGCCGCGTGTGAGGCGGAAAGGAGTTGCCACAGCTTTGCATCTGGCGAGCTTTGCCCAGATGCACGTAGGCGGAATCGAATTCATGTACGGGCCGCCAACGCCTAACAATCTTGGCGCGCTCGTGAAAGCCGGGTCTCATCTGGTAACGGGCTACCGCAGATGGGTGCGCCCGCTCACCAGTCGCGGAGCATACCGCGCAGCGTTCTCGCGCGTGCCGACGAAGTTCGAAGCGCGACTGGCCGGGCTGCCGATAATGGTTCTCGACCGTTTGACCAGAACTGATGCCACAGGATTCACGCTTGAAGAGGTGTATGAGTTCGGCCCGGAGTTTAGCGATATGTTCTATCGCGCAGCGATGACTCATCCGGTTGCCTGCGCGCGAGATGAAGAGTACATGATGTGGAAGTATCACCGTGCGCCGTCCGAGCGACAGACGCCGCTCGCAGTCAAGCACGGAGGCGAAGTCGTAGGATTTGTTGCGCTTGAGAAATGCGGCGAATACGCGTCCATAGCAGATATCTTCTGCGCGAACGATTCAAAGATGATAGACGCAGTTTTGCAATTGATTATAGAGCACGCAACAGCAGAGGGGTGTTCGAGTCTGGAGATGAACATGACAGGAGAATGTGCCGTGGCACACAGGCTCCTGCGTCACGGGTTCATAAAGCGCGACGAGCGCGGATTCCAGGTCGCATTGGCAAACGACGATGCGCAAATCGGCGTGTTGCTGAATGGGAGTTCGTGGCATTTTACAGAAGCCGATCAAGACATGGATACAGTCTTTATGAACCCCGCCGGAGAGTGATGATCTAAGAATCAACCCTGCCTCTTACTCGCGAAATGGAAGAATTCAACGGCGTGGGGTACCCCGTGACTTTGTTCGTCCGCGAAGCGGACAGATTAAATAGCGTCGGGTGCAACCCGACGAAAATGGTTGTAAACGATCTGTCCCTGAAAGGGACGAATTTTTTCATATAAGACTAATCCCAAATATAACGCTCGTCGTATTCAACACCGTACTTCTTCAAAAATGCTCGAACCTCATCCTCGAAACTGCGGGTGGCGTGTTTTTCTTTCTGTCGAGCTATATAGTCTTTCACTCTTTCAAGCTGTGATTGCCCGACAGAGAAAGCACCATAACCATCCTGCCAGTAAAACCCTTGAAACGTGGCATTTTTCGTTTTTAGCCATTTCGAGCTGTCGCGTTTGATGTCACCGACCAGTTCGCTTAGAGAAATTGTTTTACCTAAAGAAACCAGCAGGTGAACATGATTTTTCGTGCCGCCTGCTATGATGAGTTTTGATTTGTTGTTATTCACAATCCCGGCCATATACGCAAACAACTCGCCTTCAATCTCAGGCTCTATGAGGTCAGCGCGATGTTTTGTTGAGAAGATAATATGGACTAAGAGATTGACTAATGTTTGCGCCATTTTGATCTCAAATTCGTCCCTTTCAAGGACGGTCGTGTACCCGCCTGTTTACGTCGGGTTGCACCCGACGCTATTTAATCTGTCCGCTTCGCGGACGAACAAAATCGGGTGCAATTTCGCGGACGAATAAAGTCAGGCGCAACTTAGCGAGCTGAATAGTGTTGAGTAAACCCCAACGCTATTTAATTTGTCCACTTTGCGGATGTAGAGCGCTGGTTGTAAATGAGGGGTAACTGCGCTTGGGGTTTCAGATTTTGCGCGAGCCTAATTTATTCTCAGGCCCGCGCTTTGTCAATTAATATTTCTGCGTATGGTCGCGCTCGGGCAGGCCGAGCAGCATTCTTGCACGGCGCGCCGCGCGGAATGCGTAGAACTTTGCCGAATCTGTGAGCCCCGAATGACCATAAGGCGCGGGTTTGAAATTTCGACGGCGCAGGATGTTGTTCACATCGTAAACAATGCCTCTGCGGTCTGAAGCGGGAGTGCGAAACGTGATGCTGAAGGAGACGGAAACTTCGTTGCCGTTCTCTACCCAGTGGGGAATTGTCACGGGAAAATGTAATCCCTTGCCCGGAGTCAGTATAAACGTAGATGCCTGCCTGCTCGACTCTTCATTGAAAACCGGGTCTTGGCCTTCGCCAAAATATTTCTCTAATTCCTGTTCTGAAAGCACCGAGCGCGGCAATAGCTTCAATGTCTTACTGCCCCTGATTTGCAGCAGGAAGTTATGCTCAGGGTCTAAGTGATAAGGCGTGATCGAGCGCGGCGAAGTGACGAAGATGAAAGATTCCCGCTTGCACATTCCGGGTTCGACCGATTCTGACAGCGCTTGAACTTCATCCAGACAGCAGTTCATCAGATCGCGGTATTCGTCGTCCTGCTCTACCCATTTCAGCACCATCCACGAACCGCACTCTTCGATGCGATAAATGGTCTCTTCGACTGACAAACCCGTTTGCGGGCCTGTGTAGAGTCCTTGCGTGACAGGGATGTTGCCCGCGTTATACTTCACGTGATCTTTCGGCAGACGCTTTGAGAGTTCGACCAGACGCGGCAGCGTAAACAACGGATGACCTGCCAGTTGATGGCTGATCATAAAAGGCTGGCGGTTGAATTTGGCGCGGAAAGTCTCCCGGTCAAATTCAAGCAGGTCATTTGCCGATTGCTTCGTCGAAGTTGTAACGCCCACACCGGTAGGGGCTGAAACTGTCAGGGAACTCATCTCGGGTCATCTCCTTAATCGTTGCCTGCGTGACGGGCGGAACTTGATATGCCTTTTACTCTGCGATGAATCCAGCGAATCAAGGGCATCAGCGAGACGATCAATTCGCCGGGCCGCTTGCCCGTCGGGATCAACACGGTTTGAATAGTTCTGCGGTCGAGCCAGAGCCGGTTAATCATAAAGTGAGCAGGAACGGCACAAGAGTCCATCCACTCGATTTCAGGCGGTTCGTGAAGGCGGCGTATATTTTCTATTTCCAGGAGCAAGCCCGGCGAGTAACGCGCGTAGTTTTCATCGTAAGCGATCTTGAATGCGAACGAGCCGTTTTCTGCGAGGAAATTGCACTTTTGCGCCACACGCTCGCCGTTTAATTCAATCGCGAGCATGTTTAATCGCCCTCGCCGAAAGGCTTCTTTCGCCACTGTCCGAAAGTAATCGCGGTTCGCCTCATTTGATGCGAGCGCGCCGCCAAGCTCACCTTTCCAACCTCTTACTTCAAGCCGCATGAACTCTTCGACCCATCCGTCAACATCTCCATCAGGTTTAAGCTCTGTGTGTTCGAGATGGCCCAGTTCCGCGAACCGCCTTGTCTTGCGTCGCAAGTCTTTGCGGTGCTCGCGAGACATCGTCTCGCGCAGGTAATCATCTGCGCTCGCCCTTGGCCGGAAAATAGCGCGATTGTAAAGGTCTGAAAAAAAGCGCAGGCTCAACCGCTCGTTCAGAGTGTCAACGAGGGCTTGATGAAACGGCCCTTCGCCCGACACGAAGTTGAACTCGACGAGCGGGCTGCTCGAAGGATCGCTGGCTAGCCAGTCTAAAAAGGCGGACAGACATTTGCGAGCGCAATCGGCGCGGACGAGCGGCGTGCAGAGAAAACAATAGATATGCTTCCAGAGACTAAGCACGGAAACGGGCAGCCCCTTATAGCGCGGCTTGCGTTCAAGCGGAAAGACTCCGCACAGCAGCGGCGGCTCTTTAGGCCGCGCGCGGTTCGGTGCAAAGACTAAAACAAGTTGCAAATCTTTGCCGACGCCGAACTTTTGAAGCGCCGGTATCAGCATCCACGATTCATAAAACGGATTCGGTTCGAGCGCCGAGCGCGCCAGGTCTTCCCATGCCGGAACATATTGCTCAAGCGAGGCGAAATCCTTTATCGCCACAACGAACATTTCGCGTTCCGGCATCACAACGGGCTTATTCGATTGCTCAACTGGCGGCGAATCATCAAGAGCGGGGGCTTCGAGGACTGCGACTGTTGAAACTGGTTTCATATCGCTTGAAAACTTCAAGTATTAGAATCAAGCCTTTGCGCTCAGGCGAATTGGCTCATAACAATTAAATGTCAATTACCCTGCGGATTCTATAAGGCGTAAAGAATTAATGGATTCAAATCAAACGGCATTCGATATGCCTGTTACCCAAACTACCCAGCGCGTGTGGAAAATTTACGCGACCGGGGTGTGGAGTTATGAAAAAAATGCCACATCCATCATCTCTGTGATTCAGGTTATTGCTGAGAAATTACCCAATCGGGTTGGAACAAAGATTGCTCAGGGGTTGAACAGCGAGCAAGGCCCGACGACGTTAACGAGCAAGGTGAGTTTACAGATTGACCGGTCGTTTAGGGCTTGTTCCTTGATGTTTGAATGTGAAGGATTGGCTGATTGTGTGAATCAAGCTTTCCGTTCCTGCTCGAACACAGGACAGAAACGGGTTCCATTTTTTGTTACCAATCCAAACAAGTCCGCGTTGCTGCCAGCCCCTCCAGGCATGCGCGGGCGTTTCACCGATAAAGGCACACCAGGAGCGATCCTGGGCCGCAAAGCCAAGGCCTTGAAGAAACGATGAATGCTGAACAATGAAGGATGAATTAAGAGAAAAGCGATTCAGCCTTCAGCATTCATAATTCCTCATTTCCTCAAGGATGTCTGGCTACCGAAGTGAGATGATTGCACCTTACCGAAACCATCTCACTCAACAACTGATAGCAGTCCCCGAAGAAACTTCTACGTGCAACCAGCATCGTGAAGTTCCAAGGCGCAAAGAGACCGCTCAACAAATGAAGCCGGTCCTATAAAGCCAATGCTCTCGATGCTCGCGAGGTGTGAGATGGTTAATCGAACGACTCTACTCTTTTACTACTTCACTGAAAGATTCAACAGGCAGCGCATCATGAGATGTAGTTATCGCTGCCGTGTGCTGTGTCTCATCGTCTACAAAAACGTTTTCGCAGGCGCAACCCTTCTGCCTGCGCTCAGGCGTTAATCAAAAGCGTTGGCTATGGGTGTCCCCACCGGTGTGCGAAAGCT
>DATEKX010000672.1:0-15695 GCA_035277165.1 Blastocatellia bacterium
TGAATCTTTATGTTTCTGACACCGATTTGTATGTAAAATATGAATTGCAAACGACGAGTTAATCTCTTGGATTCAGCGGCGGTGACGGATGACAGCAACTTTGGACGCTCCTCGAAAACAGCAGACCAGGCAAAGACGCGAAGAGTTTATGAAGCGCATCAGCGGAGGCGCGGCCATCTTTCCTGCTGCGCCGACCGCAATTCGCAATAACGATGTCGAGCACGAATATCGTCAGGATACGGACTTTTATTACCTCACGGGGTTTGAAGAGCCGAACGCCGTCGCTGTGCTTGTGCCTGAGCACCCGGAACATCGCTTCACTCTCTTCGTTCAGCCGAAAGATCGTGAGCGCGAAGTGTGGACGGGCTGGCGCGCGGGCGAAGAAGGCGCGAAGCGCGATTACGGAGCCGACGCTGCTTTCACGATTGACAAGCTCGACGAGGAATTGCCGAAGCTGGTTGGAAAGGCTGACCGCCTTTACTATCGTTTCGGCAGCGACCCCACGTTTGACGAGCGGCTCGTCTTATGGATGCGCCACTTTCAGCGCGAGCGCCAGCGCAACGGCGTCGGGCCAACTTCTGTGATTGATCCGGCTGAGTTGCTGCACGAGATGCGGCTCATTAAAACGAACGACGATCTTGAAATGCTGCGCCGCGCTGTAGACATTTCTTGCGATGGACATATAGCTGCGCTTCGCGCGCTCAGGCCGGGAATGCATGAGTACGAGATTGAAGCCGTGTTGCGATACGTCTTTCGCAAACAGGGAAGCCCTCGACACGGCTATGCGCCTATCGTCGCGGCGGGCGCGAACGCGACTGTGCTGCATTACACGACCAACAATCAACGCATCAAAGACGGCGACCTGCTGTTGATTGACGCGGGCGCAGAGTTCGGTTATTTCACGGGCGACGTGACGCGGACTTTTCCCGCAAACGGCAGCTTCACCGAAGCACAGGCCGAGGTGTACAACATAGTTCTCGACGCGCAGATTGAAGCCATCCGCGCTGTGCAACCCGGCGCAACTTTCATAGAGCCGCATGACCGAGCCGTTCGCGTGCTGGTCGCGGGACTGCTCAATCTTGGGCTTCTCGGAGGCGAAACGGATAAGATTATCGAAGAGGGCACGTACAAAAAGTTTTATATGCATCGCACAAGTCACTGGCTTGGAATGGATGTGCACGATGCTGGGCCTTACAAGGTTGCCGACGAATGGAGAAGGCTTGAGCCGGGAATGGTGTTGACCATCGAGCCGGGGCTTTACATCGCCGAAGACCTGGAAGACATTCCGCCGCGCTACAGCGGAATAGGCGTGCGAATTGAAGATGATGTGTTGGTGACCGAAGGCGGCAACGAAGTGTTGTCGGCCCGCGTGCCAAAGACCATCGAAGAGATTGAAGGCGTGATGATAGGCTCTCATTTATGAAGCGACCCGAGGAGGCGAGATGTTGCGAAGACAGGTGATTGCGGCAGTGATTGTGTTGTTAATAAGTTTCACTGCATACGGCCAGAACTCTAAACAGTCAATGAAAGGCTATGAGCTATATAGCTGGAAGGTCAAAGGCCGCTGGCACTATTCGATTCACGCGGGAACGAATCGCGCCAAGAGTTATGATGAAATTACATCGAGCGGAACCGAGCGTATTGGCATCGAAGCGATCAAAGACGAGCTGAAGAAAATTCCCAAAGGCGAGGAAGTCTTTTGGAGATCGGCTGCTCATCCGGGCATAGAGAAACCGCGCGCTAAAGGCTCACCCATTCTGGAATTGCCGTCTCGAAAGAGAATCAAAGAGATCAGAGCGTATTGCAACAAGCTCGGCATCAAACTGAAGCTTGTTTGAGAAGGCTTCCAAAAATAGTTTTTGACAATTCCTTTTACGTATGCGTAATATTCAATCGTTGACAATATGTCTGCTGAAGTTGCTTGCGGCGTTTTTATTAGCGCGAGACGAGCAACACGGGGGAACCAAAGTTCCGCGAGTGAGCGGAGCAGGGGCGCATCGTGAATTTGATTCACGTAGGACACTTCCAGTCCAAGCCCGTCAGCTAACCTCGTAAGCTAAAAGGAAGGGCATTACGCCGCGATGAATTCCGAAAGGGCGCGAACGTTTTGCTTCGCGCCCTTTGTCTTTACCGAGATTCCGGCTAATCCCTTAACACAACTGAAGATCAAAACTGTTCGGTGGAACGCTTGGACTGAGGAGAGGACTACTCTAAATGAAGACGAAAGCAGATGATCAAGCGAGTAGACGAGTAACGCTAGCCCTGACATTAACTGTGTTATTTATTACGACAATGCTGCAAGGGTGTGGCGGCTCGTCAAACAATACGGGCGGCGCGGTCACGCTGACTTTAGGCGGCTACACGACGCCGCGCGAAGCTTACGACAAAGCCATCATTCCGGCCTTTAAAAAATACTGGAAAGATAAGACAGGGCAGGATGTCGAGTTCAAGACTTCTTACGTCGGCAGCGGCGCGCAGTCTCGCGCAATCATCGCCGGGTTTGAAGCCGACATCGCGGCTTTGTCGCTGGAAGGCGATATAGACAGAATCAGTGAAGCCGGACTGATAACGCACGACTGGAAGTCGAAGCCGAATCGCGGAATGATCAGCGATTCGATTGTTGTGATCGCCGTCAGACAGGGCAATCCAAAAGGCATAACCGACTGGCCTGACATCGCTCGACCGGGTTTGAACGTGCTGACGCCCGACCCTAAAACATCGGGCGGCGCGCAGTGGAACGTCAACGCGATTTATGGCGCGGCGCTCAGAGGGTTCGCAGGCGTTCCGAAAGATGACGCGGCGGCGGCGAAGGAATTTTTGAAGAGCGTTTTTCATAACGTTTCAATCATGGACAAAGGCGCGCGCGAATCAATTACGAATTATGAAAAAGGCGTGGGCGATGTGGCTATCACTTACGAGAACGAAGTGCTTGTCGGTCGCCAGTCGGGACAGACTTATGATTACGTCATCCCGCGCTCGACTATCTTAATCGAGAATCCCGTTGCGCTCGTTGACAAATATGTTGACAAGCATGGAGTGCGCGAAGTGGCCGAAGCCTTCGTCAACTTTTTATGGACGACGGAAGCCCAACGAGCTTATGCGAAATTCGGCTTGCGTCCCGTAGACAAAGCAGTGGCCGAAGAAGTCAAAAAAGATTACCCGAACATCGAAGACCTCTGGACGATGGATTATCTGGGCGGCTGGAAGAAAGTGACCGAAGAGATTTATGGCCCGCAAGGAGTTTACACAAAACTTGTTGAGGAGCGTCAAAAATAGAGATGAGCGCCGCCGAAACAAACCTGAATCCTCCAAAGCCCGTGATTGCCTCGCGCGCTGTTTTGCCGTGGGGCAAGTGGGGGCTGCGAGCCACAGCCTTTCTCTATCTCGGCTTTATGGTGGCGTTGCCGCTTTCGGCCATCATCGAGAACGGACTGGCTGACGGGCTTAAAACTTTTTGGAGTGACATCAGAAACCCTATAGCTTTTTCTGCATTGAAGCTGACGCTTGTGATGGCTGTTATCGTCACGGCAATCAACGCGGTAATGGGAACGCTCACGGCATACGTGATGGTGCGCTATCGCTTCATCGGGCGCAACCTGCTCAATGGCCTGATTGACATGCCCTTCGCGATTCCGACGCTTGTGACCGGAGTGATGCTCGTTGCGCTCTATGGCCCGCAGCGCACTTTAGGCGCATGGCTGAACGCGCACGGCATTCAAGTCATATTCGCAACGCCGGGCATTGCGCTGGCGCTGCTGGTCATCACTTACCCGTTTGTGATTCGCACGGTTCAGCCTGTTTTGATGGAAGCTGAAAAGGGGCAGGAAGAGGCGGCATACACGCTCGGCGCATCGAAATGGATGACGTTTCGCCGCATTATCTTGCCGGAAATAGCGCCAGCCATCATCACTGGGTCGCTTTTGAGTTTCGCGCGCGCGCTTGGCGAATTCGGCTCGATCGTAGTCGTGGCTGGCAACATCGCGGGTCGCACGCTGACCGCGCCTGTTTACGTTTACGGGCAAATCGAATCGCAACAACAGCGACAGGCAAGCGCGATGTCAATTTTGCTGCTGGCTCTTTCATTCACTCTGATAATAACTGTTGAATGGATGCAGAGCCGCAACAGGAGCACGCATGTCTCAAGCTGAAGCGAATTTTCCAGCCGAAATTCAGGCAGCGAATAAGCGGTCGGGCGGCGGGCGAGCGCGCTCGAAAATAATCGAGTGGGTGCTGATCGCTGTTGTCGTATTATACGCGGTGGGTTTGCTGGTCGCTCCGCTCATAGCCATTGTCTGGGGCGCGTTCGCAGAAGGCGTGGGCGAATTCATACGCCAGATAACATCTGTTGATGCCCTCAGCTCTCTCAAGCTGACTTTATTAATGGCCGTTGGCGCGACTGTCATCAATACGGTCTTTGGCGTTTCTATCGCGTGGGTGCTGGTGCGCGATAACTTCTGGGGCAAACGAATCCTCAACGGGCTGGTTGACATGCCGTTCGCAGTCTCGCCCATAATCGCAGGGTTCATGTTCATACTGTTGTTCGGCCTCAATGGCTGGTTCAAACCTTTAATCGATGCGCTCGGCATAAAGGTGGTATTTGCGCTGCCCGGAATTTTGCTCGCGACGATCTTCATCTCTTTGCCGTTCGTGATACGCGAAGTCATGCCTGTGTTGAGCCAGATGAGTCTCGATCAAGAGAACGCCGCTTACACGATGGGCGCGAGCCGTTGGCAGACCTTCTGGCATGTGACGCTGCCTGCGATTCGATGGGGATTGTTTTATGGAGTGTCGCTAACATTCGCGCGAGCCGTTGGCGAAATAGGCGCAGTGCTGGTCGTGAGCGGCGGCGTAAGCGGACTTACGGAAACTTCAACCTTGTTCATCTTCCGGTCGCTCGACGACCGCAACTACGTCGGCGCAAATGCGATGGCGGTCGTGCTGGCCGTCATATCGTTTGTAATTCTCATGGTGATCGAGTTTTTTAAAAGGCGAGCAGAAAAAAACTAGAGTCAGTAAAGGAGAACTTTATGGGTTTTAAAAGGAAGACGTCCTATGGCAATTTTTCTCTGGTTATAATCGCGCTGCTTTTCCCTGTAGCATCTGCACGCGCGCAAACAACAAAAGAGCAACCTGTGGCTCTCGCCAGTCGCAAGCAGGAAAATCAATCAGACGCAAAGCAAGGGGAGAAGAATGATGGCATCGAAGAGTTGAAGTCTAAAGTTGAACAGCTTCAATCGCTGGTCGAACAACAACAGCGCGTGCTTGAACAGTTGCAGAAGCGACTTGACGAGACGGACGGCAAAGCGCGAACCGCTGCCCTGGTTTCATCGAAACCTGATGCGCCGGTCGAGCCTCGCACGGCTGCCCTCGAAGTCAGTCAAGGCCCAAAGAGCCTGCCTCCGGCCAGTCAAACCAAGCCTCAAGACAAACCCGCAGTCGTCGCGGGTTGGGATAAAAATCATGCTTTCTTGAGAAGCGCGGATGGGGCTTTTGAAACTTTCCTGACTGGTTACGGTCAATTCGATCTTCGAGGCTATCAATCGGGCAATCACCCTCCGAACACTTTTCTGGTTCGCCGCGCTCGGCTCTCATTGGAAGGCAAGCTCGAACGCTATTTCGATTTCAAAGTCGAAGGCGATTTCGCAGACACTACGAGCACGCTTCTGCGCGACTTCTACATAAACATTCATCGCATTGACGAATTCCAAGTCCGGTTCGGGCATTTCAAAGAGCCTTTCAGTCAGGAAGAACTGCGCTCGGACATATATCAGGATTTCGTCGAGCGTTCGCTGGTCAACAATCTCGCGCCCAGCCGCAGTCCCGGCCTGATGGTTTCAGGCGCGATCAACAAGGGCGTGTTCGAGTATCAGGTCGGCGCGTTCACCGGCAAGGGTTTGCTTGCGCTGAATAATAACGGAACTCCTGAGACTGTTGTGCGGTTGCGTTTCGCTCCGTGGAAGACCGGCAATAGTTTTTTAGGTAAAGGGTTGGCTTTCGGCGGCGCATACGCTCAAGGAAAAAGCTTTGGCGGCACGAGCTTTCGCGGGCTGACTGAAAGCCGTAGCTTCACTTACTTTACGCCCGACACCATCAACGGAAAATATCTCAGGGCGAACGGCGAGTTCACATGGACGCTCGGCCCCGCGGCTATACGCGCCGAATACGATCAGACGAATCAAGACCGCGACAATCTCGGGCCGGGCGGCACAAACCTTCCGGGCGTAGTTGCTAAAGGCTACATGGCGCAAGCCACTTATTTGATAACGGGCGAGACCAAGCCCGACGCAGGAGCCGTAACGCCTAAACACAATCTGTTCGGCGACGAAAACGGCAAGCTGGGGTTAGGCGCATGGGAATTGAAATTCAGGTACTCGGATCTTCAATTTTCCGACGGGACCGCGAAATCAAATCGCGCGCAGACGATTTACTTCGGGCCGAACTGGTATATGAATCGCTTTGTGAAGTACGTACTTGATCTGGGATTCGAGCGATACAACGACCCGCTGCGCTCGCCCAATCCCGGCGACAAAAATTACTTCGTCGTGCTCAGTCGCATTCAAGTGGCATTTTGAGATCAACAGGGTAAAGAGGCGCGAATCGGCGTTGCCTATGGGGTTGCGCTGGTTCGCGCCGGGGTGTATATGGAAAGACTGGCTGTTCGCGAAAACAAAAAGATGCTTCGTGACTTAAATATATTGCTGCCGATTGAAGACGCGCCGCTCGCGCAAGCTTCACTGCCGCTCGCATTGAGCCTGCTCGGCAAGAGCAGGAATGCGCAGGTGAGTTTAATCGGCGTTACGCAAGTGCCTACGGAAACTTCTCTGAGTGAAGGGGCGTTGCTGGCGCAGCGTCTTCGCAATGATCTGGACAATCTGGCTGATAAAAACCCCGGCATCAAGCGACTGGCAGGAAGCCTGGTCTCTTATCATCCCTGGCGTGACATCGAAGCGATGATTGATCAGCGAATGGATGATCACGATTTGCTGTTGCTGCCGTGGCAGTCAGGCATACTTCATACTGACATGGCAGAAGTGTTGAAAGACCCTCCCTGCAATGTCGTTGTAGTTCAACCAGCCGTGCATCCTCGCAACATCAAGCGCATATTGTTGCCCGTGCGCGGAGGCCCGTTTGCCAACCTCTCGCTGCATCTGGCCGTGCGATTGGCTCGCGCTTCAAATGCAGAGATAACACTGCTGCGCGTGCTTCCCAGCGACGACGATGCGATGAGCCAGTTGCTCAGAGAAAAATACGAAGGGCTGTCCGACACCTTTCCTGAGATAACGACGGAATTGCAAATAGTGGGCGACGCGGGCGCTGCGATATTACGCGAATTGAAAGATCATCAAGCCGTGATACTGGGAGCAAGCGCGGCTTCGGACGGGCCGCCTCTGGGGCTTGTGGCGACGCTCATACTGCAGCGCAAAGATTTGACGACGCTGGTGGTAAAGACCAAAGAGCCGTTTCGTTTGCCGCTGGCTCCGGCGCGCAGCGCCGAATTGCCTGTGCTGATTCGCGTGGAAAAATGGTTTGCTGAAAATACGTTTCACAGCCGCGAGTTTTCCGACATCGCCCGATTGATAGACCTGAAACGGAAACAGGGCTTGCGCATAAGCCTTGGGCTTCCCGCGCACAACGAAGAAGCGACCATCGGCGGCATCATACAGACTATTAAAAGCACGTTGATGGATGATGCGCCGCTGCTGGATGAAATCGTTTTGATCGACAGCAACTCGACCGATTTCACGCGCAAGATAGCCGCCGAACTCGGTGTCATTCCTTACATACATCAAGAGACGCTGACGGGTCTGGGAAATCTTCGCGGGAAAGGCGAAGCGTTATGGAAGAGCCTTTATCTGCTGAAAGGCGACCTGATTGTCTGGATGGATACGGACATCACCAATCCGCATCCGCGCTTCGTCTATGGCATCGTAGGCCCGCTTTTGATGGACCCGCAGATTCGATTTGCGAAAGGCTTTTATCAGCGAGCGGTCAAACCCGATGATGCGACATTGTTCGCAGAAGGCGGGCGCGTGACGGAGTTGCTCGCGCGGCCAATGATCAATCTGTTCTTTCCTGAGTTGTCAGGGCTGGTGCAACCGCTGGCCGGAATTTACGGCGGGCGACGGACTGCGCTCGAACAAGTGCCTTTTTATTCGGGCCACGGCGTTGAGATAGGGTTGCTGCTGGATTTGCTTGAGCGATTCGGATTGCGCTCCATAGCGCAGGTTGATCTGGAAGAGGTTCGCCATCGCAATCATGAGTTGAAGACACTCGGCAAGATGTCTTTTGCCGTGCTCCAGGTTTTTGCCGAACACCTCAGACGGCGAGGACTGATTGATCGGGAAGCGCCGATGGAACGCACGATGAAATTGCTGCGCGTCGAAGAACAGCGATTTCATCTCGAAGAGGTGGATGTGCACGAACAACAGCGCCCGCCGATGATTGAAGTGCGAGAGTATCGCGGGCGACATACGCCGCAACGCGGGTGAGAGGCACTGAAGAATGTCAATCGTTCTTGAGCAGATTACAAAGCGGTACGGCAATCAATGGGTAGTCGATAACGTCTCGCTCGAAATAGCGGACAAGGAATTGTTCGTATTGCTCGGCTCGTCGGGCAGCGGCAAGAGCACCATACTCAGAATGATCGCGGGCCTGACAGACCCTACAAGCGGGCGAATAATGCTGCACGGGCGAGATGTTACGCATCTCGCGCCGCAACAGCGCGGCACAGGATTCGTCTTTCAAAACTACTCGATATTTCGCCACATGAGCGTAGCTGAAAACATCGAGTTCGGATTGAAGATTCGCAAAGTCTCAAAAGCAGACCGAACAAAGAAGCGTGAGCAGTTGCTTGATCTTGTCGGGCTTGGTGGGCTGGGCAGTCGCTACGCGCATCAACTATCGGGCGGCCAGCAACAGCGAGTCGCGCTTGCGCGCGCGCTGGTTTACGAGCCGGACGTGCTGCTTCTCGATGAGCCGTTCGGCGCGCTCGATGTAAAGATCAGAGCGCAACTTCGCCGCAGTCTCAAAGAGATTCAGCAACGGCTTGGCGTGACCGCGATTCTCGTTACTCACGATCAGGAAGAAGCGTTCGAGTTGGCCGACCGAATAGGCGTGCTCGAACGCGGGCGATTGCTCGAAGTAGGCGCAGGCGAATCGCTCTACGCTCGCCCGCGCTCGCTTTTCGCCGCGACATTTCTCGGAGCAGGGACGGTTGTGGTCGGTCGCGCAGAAGATGGGCAGGCGCGATTCGGCTCTTTCACTCTGCCTATACCGAACGAGACTCCGCACGATGAAGGCGCGCGTGTGCAACTGCTTTTTCGCCCTGAGCAGGTGGTGTTGAGCGCGGACAGTCCTCCGCCTGATGTGCCTGTCGTGGGGAAGGGCGCTATCGTAGAAGAAAGCTTCACAGGCCCACTGAGGCGCGTGCGTCTGCAACTGCCTCGGCCTGAAGGCACGCGCCAGATTGCGCCCGCGCTGCCGTTCGGAGAAGAGAACCTGTTAGTTGATGCGGTTCTTCCGTCCGATGCGACTGTGAACGGTCACGAGTTATGGGTCGGCCTGCGCTCGTGGACAATACTTGGTCAACCGCATCCGCATTTGCTTGTTTGTGATTCGGGTGACGGGCCGACTGCGCCGCTTACGATCACTCGCCTGCTTGCCGAAAAAATGCAAGCGCAGGCGACTGTGCTCGCGGTTGCAGAGAACCCTGATGCAGCCGAATCTTTGCGCGCTGTGATTAAAGAGCGCCAGCAATCGGCGGGACTGCCTGAGGCGGCGCTGCATTTAAGATACGGCAATGCGGCTGAACAAATTGCTACAGAGCAAGCCGAATCGTTGTACGACATGCTGGTGATGACTGCGCGGCCTCGCTCTAAAGTTCCGCGATTGCCGGGGCGCGAAGCCAAGGCGCTGGCCCGCCAGTTGGGCGAAACGCTGATGAAAGTGCTTGAGTATGCGGAAGCGCCTGTGCTGGTTGTTAAAGGAGAGCGGGCGAAACTGGAGCGCATATTGATTTGCACAGCGGCGGGCGAACCGGGCAAAAGCGATATACAAGTTGGAGGACGATTGGCGCAACGTTTAGGCGCGGCTGTGACATTGCTCTTTGTTTCAAAAGAAACAGAAGAACCGGGCACATTGACGCGCGGGCATCTTGATCGCGGAGCGGCGACGCTCAGAGCGCTCGAAGTGCCGAGCCAGGTTCGCGTCCGAACTGCCGCATCGCCGGTCGAAGGCATAATGGCCGAAGCTCAATCGGGCGACCATGACCTGATAGTCATCGGCAGTTACGGCCCGCGCTCGCGTATGCTCTTCAGGTTCAACGAAGTGATGTTGCAGGTGCTTGCAAACGCAGACAGGCCCGTGCTCGTCATCCCATCCGGCGGCGGCTGATACAGAATGGTTGATATAGGTGTAGGGGCAGGGCTTGTCCCTGCCCGAATCGCCGACAGGCGATGAACTTCAACGAAACGAAAACGATTGCGAGGAAAATTTTGGCAAGCACACCAGAGAAACAGCGAACACAAAAAATAATTGCGCGCCTCAAGAAAGAATACCCCGACGCCCGGTGCAGTTTGAATTTTTCGAACCCGCTTGAATTGCTGGTCGGAACCATCCTCTCGGCGCAATGCACAGACGAGCGCGTCAACATTGTCACCGCCGATCTGTTCAGGAAATATCGCGCCGCGCAAGACTACACAAAAGTTCCTCAGAGCGAGCTTGAACAGGATATACGCTCGACGGGATTTTATCGCAACAAGGCGAAAGCGATACAAGGCGCTGCGAAAATCATAAGCGAACAGTATGACGGGCGCGTGCCTGACAAGATGGAAGAACTGCTCGCGCTCCCCGGCGTTGCGCGCAAGACTGCAAACGTCGTGCTTGGCAACGCATTCGGGATTTCATCCGGCGTAGTTGTTGACACGCACGTCGGGCGACTGTCCGGGCGGCTCGGATTGACAGCGCACGAGCAGCCTGAAAAAATCGAGCGCGACCTGATGGAACTGGTACCGAAAAAAGAATGGGTTGATTTCTCGCACCTGTTGATCTATCACGGGCGCAAAGTATGTAAAGCGCGCACGCCTCTCTGCGCCGAATGCGTAATTGAACAACTGTGCCCATCATCTCTGCTCAAGAATAGTTAGTCGAGACAGGCATCATGAAAGTCATCATTTTTGGCGCGAGCGGTACTGCAGGCAGCGGCGTTCTCAGGGCCTGTCTCTCCGATCCTTCGGTTGAAGAGGCGCGAGCTATCACTCGTAGTCCGCTTTCCGCCGCCAGCGATAAACTGCGCACATTTTTGCACAAAGATTACCTGGACTATGCGGCGGTCTCGGAAGCCTTTGCAGATGTTGATGCCTGTTTCTACTGCCTCGGCGTTTCAGCTACACAGGTTTCAGGAGAACAGGAATATCGAAAGATTACTTACGATTTCGCTCTTGCAGCGGCGCGGATGCTAAAGCTTCAAAGTCCTGATGCGGTGTTCCACTTCATCAGTGGCCGCAGCACAGCCTTGAACAGTCGTTTTATGTGGGCTCGTGTGAAGGCGGAAACAGAACGTGATCTCATGTCATTTACGAATGCTGTTTGCTGGCGACCCGCATATATTGCCGGTGAGTTATCACACAGCCGTCCGCTACAGATTCGGATTGTGCGTACGATCTTCAAATTAATGAAACCATCCCGTAGCCTTTATGTTGACGCAGAAGATATAGGCAGAGCGATGATACGAGCGACGACGGAAAATATCCGAGGCCGTATCATTGAGAACCCGGAGATTCGTGCTATGGCTGAAGGCTGAATTGATTTGTTAGACAAACAAACTATGAACGAGAAAACTCAACCTTCAATTCGTCGTGCTGCCGTAACAGATGCCGAGAGGCTTGCAGAACTGGGCGCGCAAACTTTTTATGATACTTTCGCCGCTACCAATACGCCCGAAGACATGACGGCTTATCTCTCATCGTCTTTCAGTGCGGCGCTTCAAGCGGCAGAGCTTGCCGATACGAACACCAGATTTTTAATAGCTGAAATCGACGGGACGGCGGTCGGCTATGCCAAGTTGCAATCAAATCCATCTCCGCCCTGCGTCACGGGTTCAAGCCCGATAGAACTTTGCAGGTTGTACGTATCTCGCACTGTTATCGGCAGCGGTGTGGGCGCGGCATTGATGCAAGCGTGCATTGATGAATCGAAGGCGGAAGGCTACAAAACCATGTGGCTCGGAGTATGGGAACGAAACGAGCGCGCGAAAAAGTTTTATGAAAGATGGGGCTTTCAGGTTGCAGGCGAGCAGAATTTTCAGCTCGGTTCCGACGCGCAAACAGACTGGGTTATGTATAGAGACATAGGAGGAGATTGATGGACAATCAAGAGCAATCAATCAACGTTAAGGATCTGTTTTCAATCGAAGGAAAAGTTGCGCTGGTGACGGGCGGGTCGCGAGGCATCGGCCTGATGATAGCGCGCGGCTATGTTGAATCCGGCGCGAAGGTTTACATCTCTGCGCGCAAAAAAGATGCCTGCGACAAAGCGGCGGCAATGCTTTCCGAAATCGGCACGTGCGTTTCCATTCCTGCTGATCTTTCGACAGTCGAAGGCTGCAAGCATCTTTCCGACGAATTGTCTTCGCGCGAGCAGTCGCTTAACATACTCGTCAATAATGCGGGGGCGGCGTGGGGCGCTCCGCTTGAAGAGTACCCGGAGGCCGGATTCGACAAGGTCATGGACACCAATGTCAAAGGCGTATTTTTTCTCACGCAACATCTTTTGCCTTTGCTTGAAAAAGCCGCTCGCCCTGATGACCCTGCGCGCGTTATCAACATAGGCTCGATTGACGGAATCAAAGTTCCTTTCATTGACAATTATGCGTACTCTCCGAGCAAGGCGGCTGTTCATCACTTGACTCGCGTGCTGGCCGTAAAACTGGGCGAGCGCGGAATCACTGTGAACGCGGTCGCACCCGGCCCTTTTGAAAGCCAGATGACCAAGTGGCTGCTCGAAAATCACAAAGAGAATATCGAGGCTACCTGCCCGTTGAAACGAATAGGCCAACCATCAGACATGGCCGGAGTCGCGCTCTATCTGGCATCGCGCGCCGGGTCATATATAAACGGAGTTGTGATTCCCGTTGATGGCGGCATCTCGATCAAGTGAACTCATAGAGAGGATGAAAAAGGTTTATGAAAGCATGGCGAGTCAGCGAGTGGTGCGAACCAGAGCAGATGAAGTTGGAAGATATTTCGATTGTAGAGCCGGGGCCGGGAGAAGTGCGAATAAAAAATCATGCCGCAGCGCTCAACTTCTACGACATACTGATGATTCAAGGCAAGTATCAGGTGAAGCCAAAGCTGCCCTTCACTCCGGGTTCGGAAGTCGCAGGCACTATAGATGCGATTGGTCAGGACGTGACGGGCTTTTCCATAGGTGATCGCGTGCAAGGAATGGCACTCGGCGGAGGCTATGCCCAGTATTCGCTCGCACCTGCAAGCAAGACCTTTCGCGTTCCCGACCGGATGGGCTTTGAAGAAGCCGCAGCGATGATTGTGATTTACCAGACCTCTTATTTTGCGCTGAAGAATCGAACCACGATCAAAGAGGGCGAGTGGCTGCTCGTGCATGCGGCTGCCGGAGGAGTGGGTCTTTCTGCGATGCAGATCGGCAAGGCTTCGGGCGCGCGCATTATCGCTACGGCTGGCAGTAAAGAGAAGCTGGATTTCTGTCTTTCACAAGGAGCCGAGCACGCGCTCAACTACAGCGATGAAAGTTGGGTTGGGCAAGTTAAAGAAATTACGGGCGGTCGCGGAGCCGATATTATTTATGATCCGGTGGGCGGCGATATTTTCGATCTTTCAACCAAATGCATCGCATCCGAAGGCAGGCTGCTGGTGATAGGTTTTGCCGGAGGGCGAATACCGACAATTGCTGCGAATAGAATTTTGTTGAAGGACATCGCTATCATCGGAGTTTATTGGGGAGGATACCTGGAGCGTCACCCGCAATTTATGGCAGAAGCTCAGGCAAAATTGTTCGGGATGTATGAAGCGGGCCAGATCAAGCCTGTGGTCTCGGAAACTTATCCTCTGTCGGAAGCCATCGCTGCGCTCAGAGCGCTGGCGGGCCGAAAAACTTACGGGAAAGTGGTATTAGCCATCGAGTAATTAGAGTGTCGAGCATCATAGAATCACTCAGAAACTGTTTTGGAAGCAGCTCCGTAGGAGCGACCTGTCTATAGTTTCGACATTTATAATATTTCTCGTAGCTCCGTAGGAGCGACCTCGCAATCAACAGGTCGCTCCTACGGAACTACAAATCAACTGCTCAATTACTACTATAGACAGGTCGTCCCTAACGGGACTGCAAAATAATTTCTCACCATCTGACCGCGTCTTGTTCGTCCAGCCAGTCGCGCGTCAGGTCGCACCAGATCGCAAGCCCACGCCATTTGCCAAAGCGCGAATAGTAACGCTCGATCTTTTTATCCGTCACCGCCCGCCCGCCGTTGCGAACGCGCGCGAACTTCGGTCGCACCCACGAATCGAGCGCCAGCCCGTCGTAACGACCGACAAGCTTCAGCAAATTCTCCGCAGCGTAATCGCCCACGCCTTTTACTCGCTTCATCTCGCGCTTGAGTTCGTTCGTCGGCAACTCGCTTGCAAGCCAGCTTTCCACATCAAGCTCACCGCTCGCCACGCGCTCTGCCAGCTCTCTGAAGTAAGACGCGCGGTAGCCTGAGCGCACTTCGTCACGATAAAAACTTTCGGGCATCGCGGCCATCGCCGCAGGCGTAGGAAACGCGCGGCGGCCATCGCTTGTTTCACGACCGAGCGCGCTTACCATTACCTTGACCATCTTTTCCGTGAGCGCCCACGAGCAATTAGTCGTGCAGATCGTTTTTACGAGGTCTTCATAGACCGTAGGCCCGCGAAGCAATCGCCCCGCGCCCGAAGTCACAATCCAGTTGAAGTCAGGATCGCTCATCACGAGTTCGTAAAAAGAATTCATGTCGTCATCGAGCCTGAGCATGTGACGCACATCTCGCGCTATTTTTTCAGCAGCGCGCTTGCCAACCTTGCGCGCAGGTGTCGCGGTGATCGCGCGGTCTGCGCCGGAGATGGTGACCGTCACTGGTTGATGCTCATTGCTGAGATCAATCACACGCGTGAGCTTCCAGTTAGCTTCGTCAATCTCGAACGGCGGCAGCCCTGACCACCCGTGACTGATTGCTGTTCGTTTGAAGCTGAAGCCCGAAGGGACTGGTATCGTGATTTCCATCATAACTCTTCGTCTAAATCAATCAACTCATCCGCCTGTTCAAACTCGAAGTACTGGTCGAAAACTTCAGCCGAGCGCGGCAAATCAATGTCGTCCGAGTAAAACAAATATTCAAGGAAACGTTCTTTCGCCTGTCGTTCATCGTCCACGATGTCCTGACCGAAACCGCCTTGCGTAATCGAGAGGATCAATCGCTGCGGCGCTGGATCGTCGCCTGCCGCGCCCATCGGATCTGTTTGCGCGGACTTCCCGCGAAGCAAATCAATATAAGCGGGTTTGTAAGTTACGACGTAGTACGCCTTCTCCATTTCCATAGCGCGATTGTCTCACGTTACTTTGAGTCTGTCGCTTTATCGCGACGATATGAAGCGCGGATGACTGTCTTTATGTTTCCGCGAATGTTGAAATCGCCTTCGATGTCT
>DATEKX010000673.1:0-2621 GCA_035277165.1 Blastocatellia bacterium
TTTGAAAATGAAATCCGAATAACACCTTCGGTGCTCGACCGGCTGATTGATTACGAGCCGGAAGTATCGCGTGAGCCGCTCGCGTCTCGCTCGAAGAGTCTGCGCCAGTTGAAAGATTCTGTTAAACGCGACCTCGAACAATTACTGAATACGCGACAGTCGGGCGATTGGCTGCCCCCTGATCTCAAAGAATTAGAGCAGTCGCTTGCCGCATACGGGCTGCCGGATTTTACCTCCGTCAGCATAAAAAGCCCTGCCGAGCAGGTACGTTTGCGCCGCGCCATCGAATCGGCCATCAGTACGTTCGAGCCGCGATTGGAAGATATAAATATTACAATTCTACCGCTGGGCGATCTTGAACGGGCGCTACGTTTTCGAATAGACGCGCGCTTGAAAATCGAGCCTGCGCCTGAGCCTGTAACCTTTGACGCGATGCTGCAACTGTCGAGCGGCCAGTATCTGGTGAAGGAGGAATAATGCGCAACGAATTGCTTGGCTATTACGAGCGTGAGCTTGGCTTTCTTCGGCAGATGGGCGCAGAGTTCGCTCAGAAATATCCGAAGGTCGCAGGGCGGCTTCTGCTTGAGCCGGACAAATGCGAAGACCCGCATGTTGAACGCTTGATAGAGGCATTCGCTTTCCTTGCGGGCCGCATACATCTGAAGATAGATGACGAGTTCCCAGAGATAACCGAATCGCTTTTGAACGTGCTTTATCCGCACTATCTCGCGCCGATACCATCAATGTCCATCGGGCAGTTTTCATTCGACGCGCAGCAAGGCAAGTTGACCACAGGGTATGCAGTCGAGCGCGGAGCAGTGCTTTATTCAAGACCGATACAGGGCACGCCTTGCCGGTTTCGTACTTGCTATCCGGTCACTGTCTGGCCGATTGAAATCACACACGCTTCGCTCGAATCGAGCGACCCGGTTTCCAGCAAAGGGAAGTGGACGCGAGCCGTTTTGAAAATCAGTCTGCGTTGCCTGAATAACACTCGCCTGTCAGAACTGGCGCTGGGCGAAGATAAATCGAGCTTGATTGAGAAGCTGCGATTCTACATCAACGGAGAATCGCAACTTGTTTACCCGCTCTATGAAATGATCTTCAATAACGCGACGGGCGTTGAGTTTGTATCTACGTCTGCGAAGAAGAAAAATGGCAGCGCACATCGCGCGCCTTCACCTATCAGGCTTTCTCCCACGACGTTGAAGAGTGTGGGCTTTGAATCAGACGAAGGCATGCTGCCTTACACAGCGCGTTCATTCACGGGGTACAGGCTGCTGACAGAGTATTTCGCTTTCCCGGAGAAGTTTCACTTCTTTGATGTTTTGGGACTCGACCATGCGGCGCGAGAAGGGTTCGGTGAAGAATTCGATATTTTAATTCACTTGCGCGATGTTGTTCCGCCTCGCTCCGCAGTAGACCGGCACACATTTCAGTTGGGATGCGCGCCCATCGTGAACCTGTTTCAAAAGATTGCCGAGCCTGTTCACCTGACGCACTTTCAGAACGAGTACCGCGTGATCCCGGATATTCACCGGCAGATGGCGACCGAAGTCTACTCGATAGATTCTGTGACTACGACTGATCCTTACCTTCAGCAGTCGCGCCAGTTTCAACCGTTCTACTCGCTGCGCCATACACAGGACCGTGAACAAGACTCGACATTCTGGTACGCGACCCGCCGTCCGTCGCAGCGCAGCGATGACACGGGCACGGAAGTTTACCTGTCGCTTGTTGATATCGGGTTCAACCCGAATGTGCCTGCGGTCGAAACAATGATAGTGCATGCGACCTGCACGAATCGCGATCTGCCGGGACGTTTGCCTTTCGGCGACCGCGACGGTGATTTTGAAGTCGAAGCAGCAGCGCCGCTGGCGCGAGTGCGCTCGCTCAAGAAACCGACTCCGGCGTTGAGGCCGCCGCTCAGGCATGCCGCGCACTGGCGATTGATCTCGCATTTATCGCTCAATCATCTCTCGATTGTCGGAGGCGAAGAAGGCAACAGCCCCGAAGCGCTGCGCGAGATTTTGACGCTTTATAACTTCATGGATTCATCGGCCACTCGCAAGCAGATCGCAGGCGTAGGACAGGTCTCAAGCCGTCGCGTGGTCAGGCAGACAGGCTCGCGCATCGGGTCGGGGTTTGTGCGCGGAGTTGAAACGACTATCGAATTTGACGAAGAGCAATACGTTGGCAGCGGACTCTTTTTGTTCGCTGCTGTGCTTGAAAGGTTTTTAGGGCTTTACAGTTCGGTGAACTCATTCAGCCAACTCGTAGCCCGTGTCAAACAACGCGAAGGATATCTGAAACGATGGTCACCCAGAGCAGGAGAACAAATAATTCTTTAGCCGATGTTTTGTTTGAAGAGCCGTATCGCTTCGAGTTTTTTCAAGCGGTGCGCCTGCTCGAACGCATCGAGCCTGAGCGCCACACGGTTGGTCGCTACAGCGAACCTGCCAGTGAAGCGGTGCGCTTTCGCACGCGGGTGGCGCTCTCGTTTCCGCCGAGCCAGATTCATCAGCTTGCGGACGCGAGCGAGGATGAAGCGACGCCGCCTCGGATGACAGTCGCTTTTATGGGGCTGACGGGGCCTGCGGGCGTGTTGCCGCACCATTACA
>DATEKX010000674.1:0-5050 GCA_035277165.1 Blastocatellia bacterium
TGACAGGCTCTCGAAGGTAATCAGGTAGAATCGGTCGGCAAAATTCTGTGCGTTGAATTGACTCGAAATTGAAATATGATCGTTGACGGTGAAATCGCGGCCAATGGAAAAATCTAAAACCGTGTGCGGCTTGATGAACCCGCGCTCGAAGTTCACACGATCAAGTATCTTTGCGGAAAACAACCTTTCAAAATTTTCTTTGCTGTCTTCATCAAGCTCTATCGAATACCCGCTGTCGTGACGACCGCCGAACGCCATCCACACACGGCCAGGAAGCCGGTCATAAAATAGTTGGAAAACAACTGTGTTTCGCTGATCTTCTTCGATGCTGATGCGCTGACCGGCCATCTCGCGAAGCTCAATCGCTTCGCCCAAAAACAATCCGCCTGTTAGCGGCGCAAATCCGTAGATGCGCAGATTCGTGTAGCTCACAAACCCCGATAGCCCTTTCGCCGGAGCAAGATCAAGTCGAGCCTCTACGCCTTTCGAGCGTGAGCTGTCGAGCGTGGCAGGAAAGACGATTCCCGTTTCGAGAAAGTCTGTGAACTCGAACGGATTTCTCATCCTGCGATAATAAAAATCTGCGTCGAGCCTGAGCATTCGCGCCAGTTGTTGCTGGAAGCCGACATCAACCTGCCATTCGCGACTCGGGCGCACGGGACTGCCTTTCACTTCATCGCCTTCGCTGCCAGCGGGACTGAAGATACGCGCTTCTTCCGAAGACGACAGCAGCAGGTTTTCAAGCGCGGGCGTTTGCAGAAAACGATTGTATGACGCGCGCAAAACAGTTTGCGTCTTGCTTACGCGATAAGCCATCCCCAGTCGCGGGCTTGCGTAATTCTTCTCTACAAGAAAGTGATAACTGTCGAATCGCACTCCCAAATCAAACGTCAAATCGCGCGTCGCGTTGATGTGATCTTGAATGTAGGCCGAGCCTTGTTGCCCTGCGCGATGTTGATTGAAAAAGAAAGGCTGCGCGATCGTGAAGCTTTGCGCGGCGACAGGTAAAGCGGGTTCTACTTCGAGCAAGTCTTCGAGATCGGTTATCGCAAAAGTGAAGGATTCGGTCACAGGAAACCTGACAAGCTCGAAGCCCGTCTTTATCGTATGACGACCTTTGTGAAAGGTGAGCGAGCCTAACAGTCCATAGTTTGAATGATGGCGCACGGCTTCTGCGAAAACCGGAACGGCAACCGTGTTGCTGGAAAGCCGCGCCTGAGTGTATCGCCTGTAAACGGCCAGATAGCTCACAAGGTTCTGCGAAAATATGTGCTCCCAGGAAAGCGACTGCAAATCGTCGCGCGCGCTTCGGCTCTGATCCTGGCCTCTGAGTTGTTGATCGAGAAGATTCGGCACATCGAATCGCTGATAGCCAGCAAAGAGGTTGAAGCGGAACAGATTTTTTTCGCTCGGCGTGTAATCGAATTTAAAAAAGCCCTTCGCTGCTCTGCCATCATTGTGAAAATTTTCAAGCGTAGGCGGATCAAGAAAGCGATCCGTAGTCGAGCCTGCGCCACTCACGAAATAGCCGAACTTGCGCGAATGACCTCCCACGTCGAACGAAGTTTCAAACGCCGAAAAGCTCCCGCCCGATAGCGTCACGCTGCCTGAATCGGGAATCTCAAGCCCTGAGCGCGAAGTGACTGCGATTACACCTCCGAGCCTGTTGCCGTATTCAGCCGGTATATTTGCTGTAGTAATCTCTACAGAGCGGAAATTGCGCGGGTCGGGCGCGCCCGCGAAAGTATCGGCTATGGTGTCTGTTATAGGAATGCCGTCAATCGAATACTGCGTCTGCGCTTCCAGCCCGCGCGCGTGAAGGCGACCGCCCGCGTCAATCGTCCAGCCCGGCACCGTCCCGATGATGCTTTCGGCGCTGCGGCTCGGCTGCGAAGTCGGAAAGCGAAGAATCTGATTGCGATCAAGCACCGTCGCTGGCCCCGTCTTTTCCGGCTCAAGCAATTCGCTTGCGGCGGTGATGTTCACCTCCTGGCGAACTACTGCCACTCCAAGTTGTAGATCAATCTGCTGCGCGAGATTCGACCGGATGGTTACGTCTCGCGTGAATGGCTCGAAGCTCGCGGCTTCGACTTCGAGCGTGTAATCGCCGAACGGAACGTCAACGAGCCGGTAAAAACCTTGCTCGTCAGTAACGGTTGTTTGTGAATAACTTGTGAGCCTGTTTGCAAGATGCACTTTTGCGCCTTGCACAATCGCGCCCGCATTGTCTGTTACCACACCGCGAACAGTGCCGGTTTTAGATTGCGCATAAACGATTGAAGCCAGCGCAATCATAAAGATCATTGTGGCGCGCAATTTCAACCTGTAGCCCTCCCTCGTGTTGGTTCAAAGTGTCGCCCCATACGCAATGAAGCGCAAGAGGCATAAACAATTTCTGCTCATGCCTCTTGCACTGTTTCGATCTGCTCGCCAATCAGCGTTCAGAATCGCGTGTTGTATCTGAGATAAATGCCGCGACCCGGCGCGTCCATGCCCCAGCTTATGCCGCGATAATTTCTATCGCCTATGTTCGCAAAATCGAGCAACACTTCGTGGCGTTCGCCAAAGCGGAAGCCGCCGCGAACATTGAATGTGACGTAGCCAGGTATTGCAGTATACAAAGGCGCGGAGGTGACGCCTACGCCAAGCACACGATTCTGCACCTGCGCCAGCGTCTCGCCCGTTGCAATCAATCGGTCATCTGCATTACCCGGCACGCCATCGGGGCCGGGGCTTATAAGCCCGCGAAAACGCGCGCCGTTGTTAAAGAAGCTTGCGATTGCGCCGCGCGAGCGACCAGCGCCCGTGCGACGGTCTTCCAGGTCGAGACTCGATAAGCGACCCTGGCGCGCAGCCGCGTGCATGTATGGCTCGACCCACCATCTTCTTCCCGCAGGCGAGTAGCGAAGCTTCAGCCAGCCATCGGGCGCGGGCGTGCCGCCTTCGATGTTGGGCGGAAGCTTTGTGCGACGGTCTTCCGCGTGCAGGTAGGTGAAGATAGTTCCGACAGACCAATCCGACGTGATGTTTGCGTCAATCGTGTGCTCGAATCCGTAGATGCGAACATCGTCGAAGTTCGCTCGCACCAGCACGGGATTCGTAGAAGCTGCGACGAAGACTACGCCGTTCGGAAGCTGCGACGTGATGGGTGTCGTGCCCAGCAGTTTGCCGGTTGAGCCGAGCGGAAGTATCAACGCCTGTTTGACGATGTTGTCGTCAACATCGTTGACGAAGAAAGCGAAGTTGGTATCGAATCGGCGATGGTGATAATGCGCGCCGAATTCATAATTCATGCTCTTTTCCGGCCCGACCTGCTCGACGGCCAGATCTGTCGAGACCGCCGTGCTGCCTGCGCTTGATCCGATTGTGCCGCCCAGCCCCGCAACGTCTGGCGCTGCCACTTCAAAGCCTGAGCCTGTCAGTCCCAGCGTGCCCAGATCTGTTATGTGCGGCGCGCGGAAGCCTCGGCTGAAGTTGGCCGAAAGGCTCAAGCCTTCGACCGGCGTGACGACCAGTCCTGCGCGGTAGGTCACGTTATCAACTCTCAGCGAATCATCCGGCCACAATGGGTTGCCATTAACAAGCGGCGAATCAATCGCGCGCGCGCTATAAGAAGCGCCGCTCCAGCGCACGTTGCCTACAAGCCGCAGCTTGCTCGGTATCGCCTCGAAAACATCCTGAACGTAAACGCCGCCGCTTTTGAAGCGAGCGCCATCCGGCACGCGCGGGCGGCGCAGGCTTGCGACTTTACTTACAGGGTTGAAGCCGAACGAAGGCGCGTCTATTTGTTCGCCGTAAAATTCGCCGCCGACTAAAAGATGGTTTCGCACATTCCACTGCTTGCCCAAAAAAGCTTGAACGCCGTGCGCGTTAGTGCGCTCGAACTCGTGATTGATCGCAGCGTTCGGATTGCCGTTGCCGCCTTGATTGACGCGCTCTTCGCGCTGCGAGTTGAACGAGTAAATGGCAGTGAAGGTGTCGAACCATCCCAGTTGCACTTTGTCATAACGCGCATAGGCAAAATCGAGCATGAAGTTTCTGAGGTCGGCGATAAGGTTGCCGTCGCCGCCCAGCAGTTGATCATATCGCTTGCCGCCGTCCTGCTGACTGCGCGCGTAGTTCAAAGTCAAATGGTGGCCCTGCGCAGGCTCGAAGCTCAGCTTGATAAGCCCGCCGTATTGCGTGAAGGCTGTGTCGGGCAAGCGGTCGCCGATGACGAGGTTTGAGGGGAGCGCGAAGAACCGTGTCACGGCATTGTGCGAATCCACTTCCTGGCCCACGCGAGTCGTGTTCACTCGGCGGCCCGTCAGGTTTGTAAGCAGCGCGAATTTCTTCGTCGCATATGTTGTCATAAGGTTCGAGCCGAAGCTTGCGTCCGCGCTGTCGAACGATGTGCTGAACTTGCCGCGAAAGTCTGAACTGTCGGCTGTGAATGCCGGAGTGAAGGTCAGGAATTGAACGCTGCCGCCAATCGCGTCGCTTCCGTACTGCGCGCTGTTCGGCCCGCGCAATATTTCTACGGCTTGGAGGTTCGACTGGTCTATCAAATTTAGAAACGAGTTTACGCCGCCGCGTTGCGCTGCGTTCGAGTAACGCACGCCGTCAATGAAGACGTTGACTTTGTTGCCTGTGAGTCCGCGAATGAAGATGCCTGAAACGGTCGGGCTTGTGCGCTGAAGATGGACGCCGACTTCTTCGTTGGCAACCTGCGCGACGATTGCTTTCGCGCGCTCTTCGATTTGCTCTTCGCTTATAACATTGACCTGCTGCGACACGCTTATGGCGCTTTCGACATTGCCGGGGTTTGTGGTAATGGTCACTTCTTCGGTAAGGGGTCGAGGCTCAACGATGATTTCAACGTCGTCCGAGCCGGGTGAACCAGCGGTCACTGCCTGGCGGCGGTCTGCGAATCCTCGCGAAGATACGACGAGCAGATAGCTTCCCTGCGGAATATTTGAAAAAGTGAACTTGCCTTGCGCGTCGGTCTTCGCGCTGGCAACAACGGCCTTTTGCGCGGTCCGAAGCGATACTGTTGCATCGGATATGACTG
>DATEKX010000675.1:0-5030 GCA_035277165.1 Blastocatellia bacterium
GATAAATCCATTAGATATTAAAGCAAATAGAAAATATCTGAATACCGTTGCGCCTCGCCGTCTGGCGATAGCTTCGATTATTCTTATTGCCCTCGCACTGCTGATCGCAAGCGCATTTCCGCGCGCGCGAGTTTCCGCTTATTCGTCTCGCGCGCGGCAGCAGGTGATGTCCAGAGACGCCAGTCGCATCGAGAAACAATCGAATCTGAAATCGCGGCTCGCAAGCGCGAGCGCCGCCGAATTTGAAGATGCTCTGGCGGCGCTTGAATCACTTGATGAGCCGGGCGCGCTCGAAGTATGGCGCGCGGCGCTTAAGAATCAAAATCCTCAATTTCAAAAGCAGGCATGGAGCAAGTATCGCAACGTGCAATCGGAACTTGCTCGCAAAGAATTCATACCTCAAATCGCTCGCATCAACGCGCCGTCTGACGAAGTTCTGCGCATCGCAAATTCAAGCGGCCTCGAACTCACAATCTGGAAGACGAGCGGCGGCGAAACAGTCGCCGCCGCATCGCCTTACTTGATCGAGCGTCTTCGCAACGAGGGCATGAACGCCGCGATCATTTATGATTCGGTAGCCGATTGGCAGCGCGCGCGCGAGGGCGGCGATGCGCTGGCAAGCGCAATCACTCCCGAATATCAATCCGAGAGCGCCCGCGAATCTTCGCAGGTGCGCGTTGCCGTCATTGATCTTGCGAATCGAAACAAGCCTGCTGCGGGCTACTCCGATTGGTTCGGCGACCGCGAAAACATATTGATGCGCGAAGGCTCGCTCATTGCTTATCTCGATATATTTTCAAGCGACGGTTCGCCTTCTTCGATTAATGCGCACATTCAGGAGCAATACGTGCGACGCGGTTATCGCGTCGCTGGATTTTACACGCGCGAAGAATTCTCGTCGGTTGCGCCGCGTTTGTTTCCGGGTAAAAGCTTTGACTCGGGTCTGCGCGCGAAGACGAAGCAACAGGGCGCAGTTGTCACGCTCGCTAATGATCACTATCACAACTACCAGGAGGTCGTTGACGAATTCAAAGCGCTTGCCAGTTCGCATCCCGACATTGCTCGCTACGTCAAACTGGGCGAGAGCTATGAAGGCCGCGACATCTTTGCGCTGAAAATTACAAGCGGCGCTTCCGCAGATGAGTCGAGCAAACCCGATGTGCTCATCACGGGATGTCATCACGCGCGCGAGTGGATTTCAGTCGAGACGCCTGTTCATTTCGCGAATCAACTCGTCAATGGTTATGCGACCGATACCTCGATCAAATACATGGTGGATCGCCTGCAAATCTGGATTGTGCCCATAGTCAATCCCGATGGTTTTGTCTTCAGTCAGAGTTCGCCGGGCGGGCCGGGGTCGGGCGACAAATTGTGGAGAAAGAATCGCAGGCCCATATCGGTCAGCGGCTGCGTTTCAAACGTGGGCGTAGACCTCAATCGCAATTACGATTTTCAATGGCGGCTGCGCGGTGATAATGCCTGCGAGGACTATTGCGATTCCGATAGAAGTTGCATCAATGACGACGTTGGCGCGAGCGATGATCCGAGAAATATCGAGACTTATCGCGGGCCGGGACCGGATAGCGAACCGGAAATAAAAGCTATAAAGTCGCTCGTAGATGATCCTGACCGGCATTTTCGGGCGGAGCTTGATTATCATAATTACGGGCAATTGGTTCTCTACCCGTGGGGCTACCAGCGAGGCTCCGCGCCCGACAACGCTATGCTCTCAGACCTTGCCCAGAAAATGAGCAAGGAGATTAAAAGCGTCAATAACAGAATCTACACACCTCAACCGGCCTTTGATCTCTACGTTACGACAGGCACATCTTCCGACTATGCTTATGGCGTGAACAAAGTTGCTGTGCCGATTGTCGTAGAGATGCGCCCAATCTGCTGTGACTTCGAGTTGCCCGAAGAACAGATAGCTGGCATAAACGCGGAAAACTGGGCGGGCGCGCGAACGATTCTCAACTGGGCAGCAGGACCGCCATTCCTGGAATCGGTCAAGGTCTACAGCATGGGTTCGGACGGCACCTTCTCGAAACTTATCTACTCTGCGCGATGGATAGAGCCTGCCGAGCCGACAACCTCCGAGCGGCAGTTAGTATTTGACACGCGATTCCCAGGCATTGAGCCGGGCCAGGTGCAGGTGGTCTTGCAGTTCTCGAAATCAATGAACACGTCTCTGCCTGCAAGGGCGACGCTCGGTCGCGACGGGCGAACGGACGAATTGACTCTGGTGACTTCGCAGGCGAATGCGGGATGGCGAAAGACTGTTTACGAAAACGACACCTGGGTAGGCGAGACCATAATAACGCAAGACGGAAACGAAACCAGCGCGTGGCGGCTTGCGGTTGCGGCGACTGATAAGAGCGGGCTTAATCTCGATGCCGCGCCTGATTCTATAGCAGACTACGCGACAGGCACAGGGCATTGGATAAATTACGAAGACTCGAACAAAGAAGGAACGGACGGCGGCACGGATAACCTGCATGTCCTTGCGCCAACTTTCAGTGGCGACTTCCCGGACGTGTTCGTGGCTTCGCCCGTTGGCGGCGAACGATTGATTGGCGGCGAAACTTTCAATGTCGCGTGGACAGTGCCAAAAGAATCGGGATTCATTCCTGTGCAACAGGAACTCTATCTTTCGACCGATGGCGGCGTGAACTATGAGCGCATAGTCGAAGGGCTGCCGGGCAATGTTGAAAGTTACCTGCTCACGATTCCCAAAGTATCAACGACTCGTGCGCGCATTCGTCTGCTGGCAATCGAAGGCATTTTCGGCAATGCATTGACCGGAGACAGTCAGGCCGATTTTACAATCGGCGCAAACGTCGGTTCAGGAGTTGACATAAAATTCCTCTCATCTGAAAAGATGAGCGTGAATTGGTCGGACACGGCTTCTGATAATCCCGCAAGCGGGGCGCTGAGATTTGTAGTGAATATTAGTTTGACCAATCGAGGCTCGATTCCTATAGCGAATCTCTTCTTGAGCGTTGCTGATCTCAATCGAGGCAACGTTCTTCTCAATCGCGACCCGAAGACCTCGCCTTCCGTTGGCGCTCGGCTGTCAGTTGATGTTGGAGACGATAATATTCTCTCGCCGGGCGAAACTGCTCAGGCGCGATTATTGGTCGGAATAGTGTCGAAGAAAAAATTCAATCTGGCAGTTGAGATGTACGGCGTTGCGGTCGAAGGAACGATCATTCCATCCAGCTCGACAAAGATCTGGAGCGGCAAGCCTAAAAACAGGTAAAGGCAAAAGCGGGAAGAGATCTCGGCATGCGCTTTGATGCCTTCCCCCACTTTTGCCTTTTACCTGTTTACTCTTAATTTGTTTAGCGGTTGCCCTGTTGTCCGCCCTTGGTGCCTTGTTGGCCGCCTTGCTGACCGCCCTGCTGGCCGCCACCTTGACCGCCTTGCTGGCCGCCTTGCTGGCCACCTTGTTGACCGCCCTGACCGCCTTGTTGACCGCCCTGGCCGCCTTGTTTATTTTCTTGATCCTTATCTCTGTTTGCTGACATAACACTCTCCTTTGTTCGTTAGGTGAATAATCATATGGCCCAAAGGCCACTTCGCAAATCATCACATACAATAATGTAGCAAGAAGCGTTCCCTGTAAGTGATATTACGCGCTGGATGCATTGTGTCGTGATTGCTCTTAGGTTTACGGGCGCTTTCTCGAAAGGGAATCGAAGTTGCCTTGGCATTTGATGGGGCGAGTTGGTCTTTGTATGAACATGATACTTATGCGAAACCAATTCGTTATGCGCACTCAAATAGAACAAGAGGGCGCAATCCGTAAATGATCAAACTCTTGAAACCGGCTTCCACAGCCAGTTTTAAGCCATAACGAGCAAGGAGGAATGTAATGCCAAAAGGAGACAAGGGAGCATATACGGATAAGCAAAAACGTCAGGCCGAGCACATAGAAGAAGGTTATGAAAAACGAGGCGTGTCCGAAGACGAAGCCGAACGTCGCGCGTGGGCTACGGTCAACAAGGAATCCGGCGGCGGCAAAAAATCGGGCAGTGGGCGCGGCAAACAGGAAAGCCACGAACCTGATCGAAAAGGAGGCAAGGAAGGCGGTAAGAGTTAGTCTTTGTCGCTGAAGATAACAAGTGTGAATGCTATCCGGCCATATGACAAGTTTGTCACATGGCTGGATCATTCATGCAAGCAGGCCGGTCATTGCCACGCGATTGTCGCGAGCCCTGCTGCGCCTGCCAGATGCTCGAAGCGAATCGTTTCGCCAGCCAGATCAAAGCCAAATTCCGAAGGATCGAGTGTGCGCGGGTCGCTTTCAGTTGCATCGCTGACGGCGCGGAGCGCTTCTTCGCGATCAATGCCGCCTAATACCAGCAACCCTGCCAATCCTGCTGTCGCGCTGCCGCCTGCAAGACGGTCACGATAGTAAAGCGCGAATCGGTGAAGTTCGTCTGTTCTGGATTCGGCGTCGCAGGCATACGTGCGCACAAGCACAGGCTCGCCATTTCGCACTACGAGTGATGTGAAACCGCTTCGGGTTGCCGAAATGAGCATCTTGTCGCCCGGCGTATTGTCCCACACCAGCCACTGCGCTTCGCCGAGATGTCTTGGCAGCATGAGTCCGGCGCTCCAGCCGATGCTTTCAAAAATGGATTCGTACTGCGATAAGACTTCATCGCGCGCAACCGTCACCAGATAACGTTCCTGTCCTGCCGCTGGGCTTATCTTTTGATGCGACAGGCGAAGCTCTGATATCGGCACTGCAACGACGCGCTCGATTTTCCAATTCAGAATTTCATCCAGTTCGCGGCGGCTTCCGGGTTTGCTCTCAAGCGTGACGACAAGACTGCGCGCAGACGAGTCAGGCAAGGCTACCGACCAGCGCTTCTTCTTTGAAAGCCCGGCTGCCTGTGCCGTCTGCAAAATGATTTCAATCAGCTCTTCAGAACTTTGGATGTTAGGCTCGTCAAACGATTGAGCGATAATACCGGGAGGTAATTGAGTGACCGCGCTTGATGTGAGCGAAAACCCACGTCGCC
>DATEKX010000676.1:0-4223 GCA_035277165.1 Blastocatellia bacterium
CCGCAGGACGCAGAGAAAAGATTAACCTCTGCGTCCTGCGGCGCCTCTGCTGTGAATCTGCCCTTTCAGGAATCAGTTTGCGCGCTCGACGTGATCGCCGATAGTGACAATGTCGGTCGTGCGAGTTATCAAAGCTACTGATGCGTTGTTTTCGACTTTGAGAATTATTATTTCGCCCACTACTTTTCGCGGCAAAGGCGGTCGCGTTTTCATCACTTCTTTAAGCGGCACGCGAGTGGCCTGAACCGAGAACTCACCGCCTTCGTAGCGATTGCTTTCATATCCGTCGCTTCGTTTCATCACCACCTTGTCTTTAGGAGTTCGGGTGATGCCTTCGCTTTCGCCGATCTCGCGATAGATAGTGAAGTAATCGCCCGGTCTGACATCCTGGCGATGGCCCAGATCAATGTATACGATGCGATTGGCAGAGAGATTTTCATGGTAGCCCGGTGACAGAATTATTTGCCCGACCGTCCCGCCTGACCCTTCGCCATAGCGGGGCAACGGTTGCGCGTCGCGCGGGCCTGGGCTGATATATTCCTCGTAAGGTTTGAGCATGTCGCCGAATTCCACCATGTCACAGGAAACAGTAATCTCAGCCGTAGAAGTTTGATCGTTGACTTCAATCACGCGCAGCAAACCAAGCTCGCGCACGTAGTAACCCATCTTCTTCTTCGTGAAAGGATGATGGAACTTGCCGAGCGGGCGGACGATGAAATAGACTGCGCCCGATTTAATGCCGCTGCCGCGCCCGCGATTGAGGAATACCACATCGCCCTGTCCGAAAGTGAGCTTTACGTTTTCTCTTTCAGCTCCGATTATTTGCAGGTCTGTTCGAGGCGGCAAATCCGAAATGTACCCCGTGCAATAGACATCCACTCCACGCGTGACTGGGCCTGCCTGGTCTGCGCTCTGCTGCCCGGCTATGGTTGATTGCGATAAAGAGATCAGAAACAGCACAGCCAGAACTACGGCGAGACGAGCTATATATTTCATTGCTACTCCTTCAAGGAATGGGGAACTGGTTGGACTCGGGTTTAGGGGCCGCGATGAAAGTCTAACTGTGCGGAAAGTACCAAAGACCATGGCTCAAGTCAATAATTAAATTGTGATGGGAAGATATGTTGGAACTGCGATAATTTCTAATCGGGCCAACTCAGTATATGCATAAGATTTTGTTTTTCGGCATAATACCGAAGCCCTCGACGGCTCGCTAAAATGACTTTGCCCATTCGCTTTTTTTTAGATTTGAATTCGGGCGATTTAAACAAACGTCGAAGCCAATCCGGCACTTCGTCAACCTGTTCACCAGAGAGTTTTAAACATATAATGCAATAGGCTTCATCTGCTCTCACTCGCCTCCAGAAATCAGCATGATTTATAGTCACAAAGGTGGGTTGTTTGACTTGACGAAGGAGAGCTGGAATTGCTTCATCTTTGATAACAGTTCCAGGCCGCAAATCTTTTATGATAAGTATCGTCCCTCTATACCAGCGCGATATGCTGTCGTCCAGATTTAATCCCTGTAACTCTTCATCAAGAACTATCATGCCCGCTCTGCCAGTTTCTTTCCGTGCTGGTCGAATGCGCGGGCGGCTAAAGCCAGTGCTTCCTGCACAGCTTTGACTGGTATCTGATACCCGTGAGCTACTCGCTCGACGGTTCGCCCGGCTGCCAGCAACCCAAGCGCATGGCGAACGTCAATTCTCGTATACTTGAACGTTGGTCGCCCACCGCATACACCTGGCGCAACAACAATGTAGCGGCCAATGGGGTAGTACTCATAAGGTTCCCCGCCAACTAATTCGCTTACTATTTTTTTTGATGGGCTTTTCATTGTTCAACTACCTCACGGGCTATCATAGGATAAGCAATCCCCCAGTGCAATTTTATTCATTAACAAACGAGTACGCCAAATTAACAATTGTGAGACGAAAGGGCGCACTAGCAGCAACAGCTCAAAGCTCAATTGCCGGACTCAGGCTCAGAGGTGACTTGAAACTGGCTCCCGAAGCCCGTTTCACCGCCGGGGCCATAGGAGGAGAGTGTGAAACCTTGCCCGGCATCCGTTGCTTCGTAAACATAATCGTTGCCCCAGGGATCAACTTCGTAAATCCCATCCACGTACGGCCCGAACCACTGTCCTGCGCGCGAGCTGCCGCTAAGTTCCTTGAGCGACGGCCTGCGCGTCAGACTTGCGACGCCTTCTTCGGTAGTCGGATAACGACCTATGTCCATCTTGAATCGCTCCAGCGCATCCGATAGCAAGCCAAGCTCGCGTCGGGCCATCTGCTCGCGCGCAATCGCTTTTTCATTCTCGCGCCAGTGGCGATTCAGATAATAAAAAGTTGTCGAGGCTGCAACAGCCAACACGAAAACAATAGCGCCCGTTATCAATAATCGCTTGCGGCGGCGAGCGCGGCGAAGCATCGCTTCGTGCTCTTCAGGCAGAAAGACTTTCGTGGGGTCGTTCCTGTGTGTTGTATCAATCACCCGCGCAGATTCAACGTGAGCGCGCGGGCCTCGCTCTTCTCGAACAGGGCGGTAACAGTAGATGCAGTAACGCAGATTGACTGCCAATTGCGCGCCGCATCCTGAGCAAATATGTTTGGTCGGCCCCTGAGATACCATCTACGCCTCTATTCAGTAGTTTAGTCTCCTATACGGCTCTGTTACAATATCAGTTACCTGAACGTCTCTCAGAGCGTTTACGCATAGAGCGGGATGTAGTTGGCAGCTAGAAGCAGGGTTTTGTAAAAGATGGATATTCGTATTTCGTCAAATGAGCAGTCAAACGATTCTGTCTCGGACGATCCGACAGCTTCGCTTGCAGAGGCTGTCACTATCGCTTTGTCCGAGGAAGAGCAGAAGGAATTACTTCAAGAATCAAACATCGGCCCTTACAGAATTATTCGCCGTATAGGTCAGGGCGGCATGGGCGCTGTCTATCTGGCCGCACGCGACGACGATCAATTCAAAAGACAGGTCGCGATCAAGCTCATCAGGCGAGGCATGGATTCGGACTTCGTGCTGCGCCGTTTTCGCAACGAGCGACAGATACTTGCAAGCCTGAACCATCCGAACATCGCGCAATTGCTCGACGGCGGCACAACCGAAGACGAGCGACCTTATTTCGTGATGGAGTACATCGAGGGCAAGCCGATCACAGAGTATGCAGACGAACATCGCCTCGCGACCGCCGAGCGATTGAAACTATTCGTCCAGGTTTGTTCTGCCATTCACTACGCGCATCAAAATCTGGTCATCCATCGCGACATCAAACCTTCCAATATACTCGTAACCGCAGACGGCACGCCCAAGCTTCTGGACTTCGGCATTGCGAAACTGCTCAACCCGGAACTTGCCGCTCAGACCATCGAAGCGACAGCCGTTGCCGTGCGATTGATGACGCCCGAATACGCAAGCCCTGAACAGGTGCGCGGCGAGCAAATAACGACCTCAAGCGATGTTTATTCGCTCGGCGTGTTGCTCTACGAATTGCTCACGGGGCACAGACCTTATCGCATAGGCAGCCGCTTGCCCGATGACATAGCTCGCGTCGTGTGCGAAGAACAGCCTCAGAAGCCGAGCACGGCTGTTGCCCGCATAGTGACGGCTGAGCATACGGACGGTTCTATAGGCGCGACGCTGACGCCCGAATCCGTAAGCCGAACGCGCGACGGTCAGCCAGACAAGCTGCGCCGCAAACTTTCAGGCGACATAGACAACATCGTGTTGATGGCTATGCGCAAAGAACCGCGGCGACGTTACGCGTCGGTCGATCAGTTGTCGAACGACATCATTCGTCACCTCGACGGGCGACCAGTCATCGCTCGCAAAGACACGCTCACCTATCGCACGTCGAAGTTCATCCGCCGCCACAAAGCGGGCGTGCTGGCAGCAGTGTTGATCCTGCTTACGCTTATAGGCGGGGTTGCGGCAACACTCAGACAGCGAGCCAGAGCTGAACACCGATTCAATGATGTTCGCCAGCTTGCAAACTCCTTTCTGTTCGAGTTTCACGATGCCATCAGGGATCTGCCCGGCTCCACCGCTGCGCGCGAGCTTGTCGTAAGACGCGCGCGCGAATACCTTGACAGTCTCGCCAGAGAATCCGGCGACGACTCTTCGCTTCTGCGCGAGCTTGCGACTGCTTATCAAAAAGTCGGCGACGTTCAAGGCAACCCCTACGACTCGAACCTCGGCGACACGGCGGACGCTAT
>DATEKX010000677.1:0-5284 GCA_035277165.1 Blastocatellia bacterium
GCTTCGTGCTCGCCATACGCAGCATGAAAATGTGGCGGCGGGTGATCTACGAAATACATCCTGATTATGATGCCATAGAAGCGACAGATCTCAGGCATGAGTAATTTCCCGCTGGAGTTCTGGAAATAACTCTTCGGGAGTTTTGCCGGTCAGCCTGAGATACAACGCATCAGGGCACAATTCAATCTCATCGCTCCATTGAATCTGTCTGCCTGTGCCGATATGAACCGTCTCGAATGCGCGCTCATCTTTCCAGGCTGCGAATACGCCTCGCCCGACGAGTTCAGACAAATCCACTTCGCCTTCCACGCCGTCAGAAAATTTCACATATACGCGATAGTTTGGCAGGGCTTTGACTGCCACTGGTTTAATCATGGCTTTTCAACCTTCCTAATTTAACGAGCAGGCAGACTTAGAAATACTGTTTGCGGCTTTCCAGATCGCTCGCTTTGATTATCAGTGAATCGCCTTCGACGGCGCGCGGCAACCCTACGGGATTGCAGCCGCCTTGAACTTCGTTGATCTTCGCCGAATGAAAATGCAGCCCGCAGTTGTTGCATATCATATCGTCGCCTTCCTGATGATAACCTTTCTTAGCGTGATAGCACGTGTCGCAGGCATCAAGCGCCGCGCGATAAACGCCGTCCGAGCTTTTGAGCACAAAGAAGCGCATCTGCTTATTGTCAGCCAGCTTGTAATCGAAAAACTTCGCCTTGCTGCTCAAATCCGAGATCGGGATTTTTATGTCTCTGGCTGCATCTGCGCCTGCGCCTGAGCCTGCGCTGCTTGTTATTGACGTAGTCGCGGGTTTGTCGCTTGAAGTGCTTATTACAAGATAAGCGGCAATTGCTACGACGACGAGCGCGACTGCGATAAGCACGGACGTAGTTTTGTTTTTTGTTTTGGGCGACTGGGAAAACTGCGCTCGTTTCTGCTCGCGCGTCTGCGGTTGATTCTGCATATTCACTCTTCCTCCAAAGGCTCGATTATACCAAGCCAGTGAAAACGATTACCAGCAACCGAAGATTGACCCGGTGTTCAAACGGCGCTTGAACCGCGCCCGCGTTGTGATGATATATTAAATATGACTGCTATAGAGCAAGCCGCTCGTGCCGCGCTCCCCAATGCTCTACATCTTATTCGGCCAACGTGGACCGGCTCGAATTAAAACAAGCAGGAGACCGAATGTTGATTCTTTTACAAGAGGAAGCGCAGCAATCTTCGTTCAGTGCAATTGTCAAGAAAGTAATTGATGTACTGAATACCCCTTTCATAAACCCGCAAGGCGGACAATTCAGCGTTTCAATCATGAGCCTTTTCCTGCTCGTGCTGATTATTATCCTTGCATCAAGGGTTTCTCGATATGTGCAGCATTTTTTGGAAAAGCGCGTGCTGCCGCGATTTCACCACATTGATGTGGGGCTTCGTTATACGCTGCTCAGAATACTTCATTACATCATTATGATCCTGGCTGTGCTCTGGGCTGTGAAGCTGGGATTTTCTGTGGACCTGACGGGCGTGGCGGTCATACTGGGATTTCTGTCGGTCGGTATAGGATTCGGGCTTCAGTACATAGCTTCCGATCTGGCTTCGGGTTTCATCCTGCTTTTTGAAAGACCGTTGCGCGTGGGCGACCGATTGAAACTCGGCGACATCGAAGGCCGCGTTGACAGCATCAGATTGCGCTCTACTACCTTAACCACGAATGATGATGTAACGGTGATCGTGCCCAACTCCGAGCTTGTTCGTGGCAAGGTGGTCAACTGGTCTTACTGCAATCGCGTGCGGATAAGGATTGCAGTTGGCGCGGCATACGGGAGCGACGTTCGCAAAGTGACGGACGCTTTGATAGAAGCCGCGCGCAGCGCAGAGCGCACGATGAAAGACCCGCCTGCGAAGGTCTACTTGAAAGGCTTCGGCGATTCGGCAATTGATTTTGAATTGCTGGTCTGGATTGATAAGCCTCACGATCACCAGCAGATTCGCAGCGACATCAATTATGAAATAGAACGCCTGTTCCGCGAGCAGGAGATTGAAATCCCATTCCCGCAACGCGACCTGCATTTGCGCTCAAGCTCGATTGAGATAGCGCAAAACGGAGCAAGCCTGCAGTTTGTCGAGGCCAACGAGAATCAGAAAAAAACCAGCGATGCGGGGAAACGATAGACAGAGATTTCAAATCTCTTTATTCGAGATTCATTCGCCGCAGCAGGTCGAAGTAGCGCGGATCGTCGCGTATGTCGTCGAACGCACACTCCACTTTTAGATAGACCAGAATTCCGTGGCGCTCCTGAAGAGTCTTTTCGAGCCACGCGAAAGCTTCGTCTCTCTGGCCCAGTCCCATGTGAATTCGCGCTATGGAGTAGGGCGAAACGTAGAGCCGCTTTGACAATTCGTTCAAGACTCCGAGCGACACTTCGGCGTCCGTCTTTCTACCCCACGACGCGTAAACGTGAGCCATCACGGACATGGTTTCCGTGTCTTCTTCGGCAATGGCAAGCGCCTTCTCAAGCTCTGTGATCGCTTCAGCGAACATTCCCTGTTGTTCGTATATCTGACCGAGGCGGCGATGACCTACGGGGAAATTCGGATACATTTCAAGCGCCTTCAAACATTGTTCTGCCGCTTCATCGAATTCGCGCGCGAAGTAAAGTACACGCGCCACGTTGAAATTGATGACGAGCGAAAGCGGATCAAGTTCTTGCGCGCGCTTCACCTCGTCTACGGCTTCCGGCATTCGATTCATCGCCGCAAGGTAGAGCGCATACCAGAGATGAGCCGTCGCATAGCCCGGATTCAATTCGATGGCTTGTTTGAATTCGCTTTCGGTGCTCGGCCAGTCCCACTCGTACCAGAAACGTATGTGAGCGAGCGACGCGCGCGCTTCCGCGAGATTCCCGTCCAGCTTCAGCGCTTTCATCGCCGTCGCTTTCGCGCGCAGGAACGCCGTGCGCGGCGGCATCGCGCTGTAGCTTGAAAGCAGATTGTAACAATCGGCCAGTCCCGCGTAAGCCAGCGCATAATTGCCGTCCAGACTGATCGCCTGCTCGAAATATTCCGCGCCTTTTTTGATGCCTTCCTGCGTTCGCTTGTTCCAGTGATAGCGACCCTTGAGGTAAAGCTGATAAGCTTCCGTGTTTTCCGTGTAGCGGCGCGTGAGCCGTTTCTTCTGCGCGCCGGTCAGTTTCAATCTAAGGTGCTCGCTTATTTCCTTCGCAATCTCTTCTTCGATATTAAAGATGTCATTCATCCGGCGGCTGACCTGCCCGCCCCACAGATGCGACCCGTCGCTTGTATCGACAAGCTCCGCTTTGATTATCACATTGTCATCGCGCTGCATGATTCTTCCGATCAAGGCCGCGCGAACATTCAACTCTCGCCCGACCTGCATCGGGTCAGGCTCTTCAAATTGAAGCCCCATGGTCGTGCGAGTTTTGTAGCGAAAGACAGTCGAACGCGCCATCACGCGAAGCTTCGGCAGGCGCGACAGATTATTGATGAGCGATTCTGTGATGCCGTCGGACAGGTAATCCGTTTCAGGATCACCGCTCAGGTTGATCAAAGGCAATATCGCCAGCGAGTCGAGACGTGTGCGAGCGCGAGCGCGACGAACTACCTGCGTATTGCGATCCAGACCGTGAGAAGTGTGCGAACCGGAGTCCGTGTCTCGCTGAAGATTTCTGAGGTCGGTCAGGATTTCGAGCGCCGACTGATAGCGGCGCTCCGGCTCTTTCTCAAGGCACTTGCGCGTGATGCGCTCAAGCTCAGGCGGCACGCTGTAGTTGAGCCGCGCGATAGCCGTCGGGTCCTCGTGAATGATTTTGTCCATCACCTCGGTCGAGGAATCGCCCTCGAAAGGCAATCGCCCGGTCAGCATCTCGTAGATCACGACGCCGAGCGAAAAGATGTCCGAACGATGATCCAAATGATGGCCCATGGCCTGTTCCGGCGACATATAAGAGACAGTCCCCGCGACTACATTGATTACCGTCTGATTGCCAAGCTTCTTCGTCTGGTCGGCACTGTCGGGAGAAGTATTCTCTGCGACTTTGGCAATCCCGAAATCGAGCACCTTCACGCCGCCGCGCTCGTTGACGATCAGGTTCGCGCTTTTGATGTCGCAGTGGATGATGCCGATCTGGTGCGCTTCTGCAAGCGCGTCGGCAATCTGCACCGCAACGCCTATCACCTCGCGCAGCACAATCGGCCCGCGCTGGAGCCTTTGAGACAGCGACTCGCCTTCGACATATTCCATCACGATGAAGATCGTGCCCTCGTGTTCGCCTATGTCGTAGATGGAGACTATGTGAGGCGAGCGCAACGCGGATGTCGCGCGCGCTTCGGCCATAAAACGCGTTCGGCGGTCAGGGTCGTATTGATAAGAAGCGGGAAGGAATTTGAGCGCGACCTGGCGACCGAGCCTCGTGTCTTCCGCGAGATAGACTTCGCCCATCCCGCCTGTGCCGAGTTCTCTGATGATTCGATAATGAGAAATCGTATCTGAGATAGCCAACCTCCGCCTCTAGGCCGATGCTCGAATCTTTATTCTCCCAGATACTCAGCCAACTAGTCCACCGAGACGAAGCGCAGGGAGGCTCAACTTGAAGCTATGGATGTGCTCGCGCAGGCATTTCATCCGGTTTGATCCTATTAAACAGGCAAGTACATCACCCGGCTTGCCAATTCGCTCTGGTCACAACATTCAACCGCTATGGCCAACTCTTCAATTGCCTGCCCGATGTGCAATGATTTAGGAATCGCAATTACGCCAGTCATAAGCTGTCCAGACTGGACGCGGGCATAGGCGTGTTTAGGTATGGTTTTGAGATCATGAGTGACTAGGGTCCGGTTTTGTTTGGCAGCCCATTCGAGCAGAGTAGAGTCTTCAACACCATGTAACTCTGTATTCTGAGCGGCGACATATTCGAAGTCCGGCAGTAGAAGTTTTACACCGCGTAAAATTCTATGGTTGAAGTTTTCGTCTATTATCAGGCGTAACATATACGAATTCTGACTATTATTGCTTCACCATTTGGCGCGGCGAGCACGAATCCGCTCGCGTAATTGTGTGATGTCTTGGTGGGTTTCTATGAAGCTGCGCGTTTCATCAGAAGCTTGCTGTTGTTGGCGAAGATATTCTTCAACAGTTTCTGTATGATCGAGATAGTAAGTTATAGCGCCGTAGATTTCCCTGAGTGTGAGTGATGGGAAATCGTCTTGAATTTGTTCGGCAGTCGCACCACGTTTGAATTCATCTATAACGGAGTCAAGAGTGACGCGCGAG
>DATEKX010000678.1:0-5344 GCA_035277165.1 Blastocatellia bacterium
CGATCGCGGGTTTTTTTGTGCCGATGATCGTGACGCCAGAGTTTTTGATTAACGCAGAGTTTTGAGTCTAGCTTAATCTATGTATCGCAAACCGAGATTCCTGGAAGAACTGCATGCCATCCGCGAAGAGATGTCGCGCGAATGCGATTACGACTTGGATCTTTTTGCGGAGATGGTGCGCTCCGGCAAGCGCCCGAATTACGGGCCTGCTCGAAATGTCCGAGGCTTGCGCTCGCGCGCGCCTGCGACTGGTCTTCAAGATGGACAAACCCATTCAGGTCACAGCAATGATTAAAAAGTTATGTTCAATTCCAATCGCGTTGGCTTTGTTGATCCTTCCGGTTGCGGGATACCCGTTACCCGGGATCAATCAAGAAAAGGCAAGCGCTAACCGACAATCCGAACCCGCTCTCTCCACGCAGCGAGCAACTCAGCCCGGCAAGATGGTCGTGCTCGACGTAACTGACATAGCCGAGCGGGTCAATGATTGGGTCGTCAACGTGCGCTCGGTTTCCGAAAGCGGAGAGAGCCTCGGAAGCGGATTTATCATAGACCCGAAGGGGCTGATCGCTACTAACTTTCACTTGATCAGCGCCTCTGATCAGCGGCGTTCGACCATTCTGAAAGAGCCGGAATCGAGTTCGAGAACGAAACTGGTCAACAGTGTGACCATTACGCTGCACGATGGTCGTCAATTGCCAGCTTCGATCAAAGGCTACGACGAAGCGACCGACATAGCGATTCTGGAAATATCTCCGGCGGGGCCGCCGCTGCACGTTGCAGAGATCGGAGACAGCGACGCGCTTCGCGTTGGCGAATGGGTCATCGCAATCGGCAATCCTTTGGGACTCGACCACACGGTCACGCTCGGCATCGTGAGCGCGAAAGGCCGCACGGGGTTCGGCGGACAGTTCGACGATTTTCTTCAGACCGATGCAGCGATCAATCCGGGCAATTCGGGCGGCCCGCTCGTCAACGCGCAGGGCAAAGTCGTCGGCATAAACACGCTCGTGCTTGAACGCACGCAAGGGTTGAGCTTTTCGATACCCATCAACACTCTGAAATCCATACTGCCTCAACTGATCGAGCGCGGGCGAGTTGCGCGCGGGTATTTGGGAGCCGAGACGCGCGATGTTGATAACGACATTCGCGGGCTCTACAAACTCGCGGCTGAAGTGCGCGGAGTGCAGGTCGTTCGCGCCGAGCGAGGGACTCCTGCCGCTCGCGCAGGGATTAGAAAAGACGACGTGATTACAACTGTTGATCGCCAGCCCGTCACTTCGTACGTGCAATTCAATCGCCTGATCGCGGCTAAGTCTCCCGGCGCAAAAGTTTCAATACAGATATTGCGCGACGGACGCGAATACACGCTCAACGTCGAAATAGGCGAAGAAACCAGGAAGCAATGACCCATAGCCAGTGGCCGGTTAATTTGAGGTTTCAAATTAACCGGCCACCGGCTGCTGACTTCTAACCAACCCGGCATGACTACAAGCGAACAGCCAATTGATCCTGAGTTGGAAAACGGTGCTGTGATGGCCGAATTATTCGGAGCCATAGGTTTTCAAATTACAGATGAGCATTCTTATAACTCGCTCGTCGAATTCATTGACGGCAACGGAACGCGAACTCGCGCGCAACGCGGCGAAGCAAGCCTGCACGGGCGCTGCTGGAAGATAGGCGACGGGCTGGAAGTCTGGTCAGTCCTTTACGAACGCGGCTCGGAATTTTATTACGCCGATTGTCGCCCCGCTTTTCGCAGCCGCTATGTCCGCTCGATCCTCCCGTGGGAGTTGGTCGAATACGACGAAGACGGCGAGGCCATCGTGCAGGGATTGCTTCAAGGCGGGCCGGAAGTCATATTCGAGCTACAGAATCTGACAGAGATAAATCAAAGCATTTTCCGCGAATCGCACCTGCACATCGCGCTTGCGGGACTCGCCTATACGGCTTACATCATGCCCAACTCGGATTCGATTCCTGCTGACAAACAGTCTCGCCGGTTCGAACTCGCCGAGAAGCTAGAGGAATTGGCCGATGACGCTTGCGAGAACGATTACTTGATCAGCGGCAGCGTGCTGGCGTGGCGTGATCTGCATAACCCTGTGACCGACAGCCGTCTTGTCTGGGCTTATATTGATGCGGGAGATATTCGGCTGGAAATTCTAATCAACCGCGACGCGCTGCGCGGAGAGATAAAGATCGGCGCGGGGCTGAGCGCAAACATTTGGCTTCAAGGGCACATACTGGTAGACGCTGACATATTCGCTCGTTATGAAGGCGTAGACCGCGAGTATGAAATGGGCGATTTCTGGAACAAGCTTAGGCGCGGCAATTGAAAGATAGAAAAGGTCAAAAGCGTTTATGGATGCGACATTGAATGCAGTTGAAGCCCGAGTAATCGGGTCATTGATGGAAAAGCAGATCACTACGCCTGAATACTATCCGCTGACGCTTAACGCTCTGGTGAACGCTTGCAATCAGATTTCCAATCGCGACCCGGTTGTCTCTTATGACGAAAAGACAGTAGTGCGCGCGCTCGATAGTCTCCGCGAAAAGCAACTGGCCTGGATGGTGACGGGCGCAGGAAGCCGCGTGCCGAAATACGAGCACCGTTTGACAGAAGCTTTGAGCCTTGCCGAACAGGAAGCCGCTGCGCTCTGTGTCTTGATGCTGCGCGGGCCGCAGACAATAGGCGAGATCAAAGGACGCACCACGAGAATGTACGAGTTCAAAGAGCTTGAAGAAGTCGAGATGACGCTTCAATCGCTGGCGAACGCCGAGCCTCGGCCACTGGTTGTAAAACTGCCGCGCCAGCCCGGAACGAAAGAATCCAGGTACGCGCATCTGCTTTGCGGCGAAGTTCAAATCGAAGAACACGCAATCGCTCCCAGACTCGAAGCCGCAACAATCGAAGTCCACGCCGAGAACGAACGACTCGCCACGCTCGAAAGCCAGGTTGAAACCCTGCAACAGGAATTAACAGAGCTTAAACAAGAGTTCCTCGATTTCAAAAAACAGTTTGAATAGAACAATCTCTGAGCGTGTTTTAGCAGTCCCGTTAGGGACGACCTGTCTATAGTTAAAACATGTTGAATATTAACAGTAGCTCCGTAGGAGCGACCTCACAATTAACAGGTCGCTCCTACGGAGCTACGAATTAATTACACAATTATTACTATAGACAGGTCGCTCCTACGGAGCTTCTTTCTGAAGCGGGCTTTAATATGTGGGCGATTTTTCGCGCTGCGCGTAGCCAGCCTTGAATGGAACTGTGATGTTATAGAAAGCGAGCGAGACTGTTATATCCCCCTCGACTCTGAATGAAGCGTCGCGGCCTCCGAGCGATTCTATTACGCTTGCAAGGACGCTTGAGCCATCGAGCCTGAGCGGTAGTTCAAGCGCAACATCCGTGTGCGAAGGAAACGCGGCGGGCGCGCCTTCGGTCGCAGTCCAGTTGCCTTTCCCAATCTCTTTGTCGCCCATGAAAATCGAGTAGCGCGCAGCCGTGATGTAAACCGAAAGCGCTGTGTTGTTTTTCACGTTCAGTCGCGCCGTCAGATCGCCTTTCCCCATAACCGCTTTCGCTGCGCCTTTGACCTTATCGAGTATTTGCCCCACGCCGCTTGAGTCCGCGCCGTCCTGCCGCGCGATTGAAATGTCTTCAACTGTGACTTCGACGCCGCCGCGCATGTAGTAGCGCACGGCAAAGACGGCTGCAACCAGAGCGACAACTACACAGCCAATCACTATCATCAGTCTGGTTGATTTCGACGACAAACTCTTCGGCACGTCTTATTCTCCTGTCGCTTCTTCCGGCTCAAGCATTATGAATGTCCACAGGGTAGCGCCGGTTTTGATCTTCGCATAATTACGAAGCGGTTGTTTCACATCAACGCTCTTATCATCGAGGTAAGTTCCGTTCATGCTCTTTTCGTCATCTATGATGAATTGCGTTCCCTTGCCTCGATAAATGATCGTGGCGTGACAGGCCGACATTTGCGGGTCGCTTTTGACCGAGACTTCGCATTCCGCATCGCTTCCGATATAGTTGCGCCCTTCGCGAAGGGCGAACACTTCGCCCTCCGGTCGCCACGTGTGAGTCACTATAATAGCGACGATGCGGCGTACGGGCGATTGCTGGCTCTGTATGCGCATAGTGGGCATTACATCGGGGCGAATTGAGCCGTCGCCGAATTCCGTCTTGCGTTTTGAGGCTTCTGCCTGACGCTGAGGCGTCATCTTGCGCTCGCCGTCCACGTGCTCGGAGCCTTGAAGAACAGTCGGCGCGCGCCCCGTTCCCGTCGCCATAGGATTTGTCGGCTGCTCGTCCGCATTGGTTAACAGACTGTCGCTGCAATAAGGACAAGCGTTCCATCCCGGGTCCATGACGTGACGACCGGCAGGGCACATGCGCGCGGGAATCTGCTGATCCATGAAAGCGTAATTGCAATTTATGCAGAATCTGGCAGAGTCTCGGTTTTCCTGATGGCATCTGGGACATCTCTTGCTCATACATTCTCCGCGCTCTAAGGATGAATGATTATATCGTAATCCTGGAAATCATTTGCGAGATTATCGGGCATCGGTTTCACCTGATCCTTGCCATACCCAAGTCTCTGTTGAAGTCTTTCGGCTTCCTCCTTAGAAGAAACATCTCTGTAATAGATGCCTTTTGATTCTCTCCATGAAGCTGAAAGAATGACGAGAACTTTCCTGTCCTTAACATCCAGTTCCGCATAATTTTTTTGCATATCATCTGCGACAGGCGGAATGGCTATGGCGACGGGCTTGCGCAACTGGTCTTCGGGAATGATGGGCTGCTCAGATGCCCCGGCTTCACTCTGACTGCTGCTGCCGGAAGTCTGAGCAGGGCCTTGCCTGCCATCGCTTTCATCAGGACGCGCAATCGCATTTGTATTAGCCTGAGGGTTCTCTTGATTCGTATTGTGCGTTCGGTTGCTTCGATGATTTGCGTTGGCGCGAATGTTTTCATTGACATTCGATGTTGACGATCCGAAATTGGGAATCAGCCCTGTCATATACAATGCGATTAAAATTACTGCAACAGCGCCCACGGCAATCAGACCTATTTTCATCGTTTGAGAATTGCCACCGACGGATTCGCTCGCATCCGGCTTTCCGAACATCTCTTTCGTGATGACGGCCTTTCTTCTTCGCTGGCCGAACTGCAGGAATTGAACCGTTACGTTGTCTTCTCCTCCAACTGAGAGCGCGAGGTCTATCAACGCATCTGTGATTTGCTGCGCGTCGGTTTGTCCCGTGATCACGCGCTCAATCGTTTGATCGTCCACATAGCCGCACAGCCCATCCGTGCAGAGCA
>DATEKX010000679.1:0-3499 GCA_035277165.1 Blastocatellia bacterium
GCTGATTGACAACCCGCATTACATAGTCTTCATTGACGAGCTTCACACGCTTGTCGGCGCAGGCTCGGCTGAAGGGTCGCTTGACGCGGCCAACATCTTGAAGCCCGCCTTGTCGCGCGGCGAGATTCAATGCATAGGCGCGACCACGCCCGCAGAGTTTCGCAAGACTATCGAGAAAGACCGCTCGCTTGAACGAAGATTTCAAGCCGTCAAGGTTCCGCCTCCGACCGAAGAAGAAACGATCAAAATACTTGAAGGCGTCAAGGAGCGGTACGAGTCGTTTCACCAGATTCGCTACACGAATGACGCTATAGAGACAGCCGTCTATCAGTCGCAGCGTTATATATCCGACCGCTTCCTGCCGGACAAAGCCATTGACATAATTGACGAAGCGGGCGCGCGCGTTAAGCTGCGCGAGGCGCATCTTCCGGCAGAGATACACGAGTGCCAACGCAAGCTCCGTCGCCATACGCAGAACTTCGAGCGCGCGACGGCTGAACGCGACTTCGAGCGCGCAAAAATTTTCAAGCAGAAAGAGCAGGAAGAGATGGAGCGTCTCGCCCTGCTGCGCGAATCGCACAACCTGCTGGTCGAGCATTTCCCTACTGTCACGCGCGACGACATCGAAGAAGTTATCTCGCGCTGGACGGGCATTCCAATATCTTCGCTTAAAGAAGAAGAGACGAGCCGTCTGCTTCGCATCGAAGAAGAATTGCACAAGCGAATCATCAGCCAGGATCGCGCAATATCTGCGCTCTCGCGCGCTATTCGCCGTTCTCGCGCAGGATTGAAAAATCCGAATCGGCCCGTCGGCTCATTCCTTTTCTTAGGCCCGACCGGCGTCGGCAAAACAGAAGTCGCGCGGTCGTTGGCAGAATTTTTGTTCGGGACTGAGCGGGCGCTGATTCGCTTCGATATGTCCGAGTACATGGAGAAGCACGCCGTTTCTAAACTGATCGGCAGCCCGCCCGGCTACGTCGGCCATGAGGAAGGCGGGCAGTTGACCGAAAAGATCAAACGCAATCCATACTCTGTTTTGCTGCTGGACGAGATTGAAAAAGCGCACCCGGATTTGTTCAACATCCTGTTGCAGGTTTTGGAAGACGGCACGTTGACGGATTCGCTCGGCAATCAGATTGATTTCAAGAACACGATTCTAATAATGACCTCGAACATCGGCGCGCGGTTCATACAGAAGCGCGGCCATATGGGATTCCAGTCCTCGTCGCGCTCTCAACAAACGACCGTCGAAGAAGGCGTGATGCAGGCCGTCAAGCAGACCTTCAATCCTGAGTTCATCAATCGTCTGGACGAGATAATCGTCTTCGAGCCACTGACCGACACTGACCTGTTCGAGATCGTTGGGCTTCTGGTCGCGCAACTCAATCGCACGCTGATTCGCCGCAAGCTACAGGTGCAGATGACCCAAGACGCTCGAAGATGGATAGTCGAAAAGACCTGCTCAGATCGCACCTATGGAGCGCGCCCCTTGCGCCGCGCCTTGCAAAAGCATGTTGAAGACCCGCTGTCCGAAGCTCTAATCGGCGGTCGCTTCAGCGAGGCTTCCGTCGTCGAGGTCTACCTTGAAGACAACTCGCTTCAATACAGGCCGATGGAATTGGAAGAACTGGGCGACGCGCTGCTTGTGCAATGAGAAGACCGAATCGGCTTTCAGCGATACGCTGTATCAGCCACTTCCCTGTTTCAGCGACTTTCCTTTTCAGTAGCCCGGTCGAGGCGTGGCTACTGCTTGCAATCTGAAATCCGCAATCTGGAATTGGCTTTGCTTCATATATTTTTGCTACAATAACCCATCAAACTTGCATTCTATATGTTGGGGCAGGAAATAATCACCAGCGCAAACCGATGGCCCGGCTACCGAAGCAAGGGCTAAACACTTGAAAAGGATTGCCCTTGCGTTTGATGGCCGCGTGGTTTAGCCTGCTGGTTTGAACGGAAGGCATAATAATAACTCGCTCAGGCCCATAACAAATGGCGAGTGGTTTAGAACCGAAACAGATTTTGGAATTTTAGGGAGCGTGCAATTCATCTATGAGTAAGCGTGTTCTTTGCTTGATTGCAATAATAGTGGCGGCGGCTGGCGCTTTGCCCGTTAACAAATACATTTCGGCGCTTCGACCGCTGGCCCTCGCAAATCCTTCTCAAAACGTAACGGTTGAAAAAGTAGAGATTCGCGGCAACCGCCGCATCCCGGAATCAACCATAAAGATTTGGATAGGCACGCGCGATGGCGATCCTTATAATCCGGCGCAACTCGACCGCGACGTTCGCGCGCTTTACGCTCAAGGCCACTTTCAGGACGTGAAGGTCTTTGCCGAAGAAGGCGCGCGCGGAGGCAAAGTCATCACCTTCGAGGTCAAAGAGCGACCGCTGCTTCTCGATATCAAATACGAAGGCTTGAAATCGGTTCAGCAGTCAACCCTGCTCGAAGAATTCCGCAAACGCTCGGTCGGCTTGTCCAAAGAATCGCAGTACGACCCTGTTAAAGTACGTCGCGCTGCAGTCGTCATCAAAGAGATGCTCGCCAACGAAGGCCGACCCGAAGCGAAGGTTGAACCCGCTATCGAGGATATATCATCAACGGCAGTCGGGCTGACATTCAAGATTGATGAAGGGCCGCGCTTCCGCATAGCTGACATAGATTTCGAGGGTAACACTATTTATTCCGACTCGGACCTTCGCGGCCACATGAAGCTGGTGAAGGAAGCGAGTCTGTTTACGACCTTCACATCGAAAGACGTATATCACAAAGAAAAACTCGAAGCAGACATTGATCGCCTTCGCGTGCTGGTTTATGCCGACAACGGTTACTTGAAAGCGCGATTTGGCGAACCTCGCGTTGAAGAGGTTGGGCAGGTGGGTTCCTGGATTCCGCTGATCGGCCACAAAGGGCGCGGACTGAAGATAGTCGTCCCGATTGACGAAGGCCGCCAGTATCGCGCGGCTGATATAAAAGTCGAAGACAACACAGAGTTCACCGCCGATGAAATCAAATCGGTTTTGAGTATCAAAGCCGGAGATGTCGTAAAGGGCTACAGCGTTGTCAACAAAGGCATCGAAAATCTGAAGAAACTTTACGGCTCGCGCGGGTACATACAATTCAACGCATACCCTAATCTTGATTTTCACGATAACCCGAATGATCCGAGCAAAGGAACTGCCGACATCACGTTCGTAGTCGAAGAAGGCAAACAGTATGCGCTCAGGCGGCTTGAATTCATCGGCAACACGTTTACGCGCGATAACGTCTTGCGGCGCGAAGTGCTCCTGAACGAAGGCGAGCGATACAACGAAAACCTCTGGGACTTGAGCCTGCTGCGTCTGAACCAGCTTGGTTACTTTGACGAGGTCAAGAAAGAAGACGCGACCATCAACACCAATGAAAAAGAGGGGCAGGTTGACATCACCGTCAAGGTTCAAGAGAAGGGCCGCCAGCAGATAAGTTTCACGGGCGGACTGTCGGGCGTCGGAGGCTCTT
>DATEKX010000680.1:0-3722 GCA_035277165.1 Blastocatellia bacterium
CGGGCATATGTTTTTGCATCACTTCTTTGCGCATCTGCTCAAGGTCAACCGATTCGCCTGTCGGCGTTATGTAAGGCGTGCGGCTGCGTATGTAAGACTCTATCGTGCTGCGTTCGAGATAATCGTCATACCGCGCATCAATTTCGCGTTGCAGGTCGTGATAGACGGCATCAAGCGATGAAGGAATGGATTTCGATACGGTGTTGATGTATCGCCCGTCCGCCGCAACTATATCAATGGTCTTTTCGCCGCCGTCAATGACCGCCGTCGGGACGATGCGGTCGGCTACCTTCTTGCCGTCGCGGTCGAGCGCATAGCTCAAGTATGAGCCGTAGCCTTGCGGCAACGCGAGAATATTATCGAGCGTGAAATCAATCGAGTGGTCTATCTTGCCGTCAATCTTATAAAGCTTGATCGTATGTTTGCCTTTCAGCTTTTGAAGCAGTGAATCTTTCTGCGTCGCGTAATAATTGACCGGCAATCCGACCACCAACACATCGGGCGCGGGCATCTGCTTCTCTTCCATAAAGCGCGCGATGCCTGCAAGCGTCAGCGCGGGATTGTAATGCTTGGTAAACATATCGCGGTCGGCTGTCATCTCGCCCCCGCGATTCAGACGGATGGCCGTCTCGCCGAAGTTGCGAACCTTGCCCGGATACAGGCTCAACTCGGCAATGAAGTTGTCTTCTTTAGTGCCGAGAAAGTCTTCGCCGAATTCTGCTGGGCCGATCACCGAAGGAAAGATCAAAGTCTTGCGAGCGCCTTTGAGTTCCGCATAAATCTTTGTCGCCGAATAGCCTGTGTCAACAGCAAGCACGTTCATAAAGCTCTCTTTACAAGGCCGAAGCAATCAGCCCTGACGGACGCCTCCATCGCCCAACGTTGTTCCGAATACCGGATATTAGATTATTAGCCGCGAAACCGAAATCGGCAATCCAGAATCGAGATTATAAGAGTGCGCGATATACGTATGGCAACGTGAGATGCCATTGAGCAACCGGGGGTTCAGCGTGATTATACGCAACTCTGCGCGGCGAGGGAAACCGAAACAGTACCGCGAGTAGGGGCTGCCCGAATCGCTGTAAGGCGATGAGTGTCATGGCCTGTCGGCCATCCGGGCAGGGACAAGCCCTGCCCCTACCATGTTTGTCAACCAAGACAATGGCAATCAATAGAGCGAGTCGAGCGTAGCTCCGCGAAAATAATGCGTCAGAATCGATTCGTGCGAATGGCCTTCGTCAGCCATTACCGCCGCGCCGATCTGACACAACCCGACTCCGTGCCCCCAGCCTGCGCCGACGAGCGTGAAGCTTTGCGGATAGCCGCTCGCATCGCCTCGCTCTGTTTCAACAACGAACGCGGAACTGTACAGGTGCGACCGCGAAAGAGCGCGACGTATTTCAAGCTCTTTGCCGATGACGAGATTTCGTTTCTCAGCTTTGATTGCGAGCTTGATTATTCGCCCCGACTCGCCGCGCTCGGCAGGTTCGAGCGCAAGTATCCGCCCCATATCAAAGCCGAGTCGCGCGGCGATTATCTCGCGCAATTCATCCTGCGAGTAAACTATTTTCCAGCGATAAAAATCGCGCGTCTCCTGATCAAATCCCGGCAGTATCCGCGCGAGCAGTTCCGCAGAATCCGTGTTGCAATAGGCCGGAGGCTGCGAACGAATCCAGGCTTCGCTATTCGCTTCATCCGTGAGCGGCATCTGGTACTCTTCAACACGACCGCGCCCGTCGTAGATCGCAGTCAGGTACGGTACGTCGCGGTCTTCCCACGCCGCGCGAAATACTTCCGTCATCCCGCCGCAGCTTTTTGAATATCGCGCATCACAAATTTCATCATTCCAAATCAGAGCCTTGCCGCGCGTGCTGCCGATTGCATCGAACGCCGATTCGGAAAACGCTTTCGAGATGCCTTGATAACGCTGGCAGTGATCGTCTGCGCACACATCGAAATCAGCGTGATTCTCGCGGTCGTACCAGCGAATGATCTGCTGCGATGATTCATCAATTGCGCCGCTCGACCTGTCGTCTCGCTCACCGGCCTCGTTCGACAGATTGTTTAACTGAGCCAGCAACCAGCTACGCGAGACAATCGCATGTGCGCGAAGAAGTTCCGTCGGGCAAGACGCGCTCATCTCCGACGAGATAACGCTGACGAGGTATGATTCGAGCGGAAGTTCGTTGATTACAATCAAACCGCCGTGACCGGCATTAAGCCTGAGCGAGCCTTGAAACTGCTGCGCCTCTTTGCGCTGCCAGTGAAAGTCTATGCCTATAGTTATGTCGTGAACTGTGATTCGACAGGAATCGAAATCAACCGGCGCAAGCAGAATCGAAGAAGAACGAAACGGCGTCGGCCCTTCAAGAGCCACAACCCCTTCATCAATTGAAACAATGTAATCGCCGCCGTCAACTTCCTCGCCCGAATCATTGACGAATCGGCCAGCCAGAGTTATGCGCGCCGAACTCGCTCCGGTCATCAAGCCCACTTTTATTACAGGCTCTCGGTTAAACTTAGTCACCAGCTTCCCTCCCCGTTTGAAGAAACACGTTCAAGAATTTCATTGACCGTCGCATCATCGAAACTGACCTCTGAATAGATCGCTTCCATCTGCTGGCGGCCAAGCTTTGCGAAATGCTCGCGTTCAGGCACGACGACAACGCCAGCCATGTCTATCGCGCCGGGGCTGACCAGCAATCGTTCATCGCCTTCCGCAAAAAAATAAGAAGGGCGATGGCGCGTGCGCGGAAACATATAAAGCGTATACGTGCCGTTTTCATATGTGCAGATGATGTTCATCATTGGCTCGACGTTTTCCGCGTCGCGCGGCAGTTCGTCAAGCGCTCGATAAAACCACAGGGCTATCTCTTCCGGGTTGTTGCCGCGAAACACGATCACGCTGCGACCATATCCTTCGAGCGAAAACAACTCGAACGAATCGCGCCGTGTCTCTTCGCACGCCGAGCAATGCGCTTCTTCAGCAGAGTCACCGGCTGCGAGTTCTTGTTCGACGGGCAAAAGCTTGCGCGAGCAGGCTTGAAAGTGCAGGTGATCCGGGGCCGATGCGCCGCATCGCGGGCCGTTATATAAGATGAAATAATCGGGCGCGAGATCAGCCGCCATTGCTAACAGCGTTTCGATATTTCCGTCTATTTTCTGCTCGATGTGCTCGCGATGAACTATCGAAAGATGATGGTCGAGAATCGGAAAAGGATTACAAAGTATGATCAAGTGGTTTCCGTAAGCGATTCCCTTCTCTTCAACCGGCAAGTTCTCTGCGCACAAAAAACATGGCCGCTTATCAACCGATGTTTTATCAACAGCCGCCGCCGTGCTGCGAATTCGCTTCGGATTATGCTGCACTACAACTTCTGAATTCGCGACCGGAATGCGCTTCGTTTCGATCTGCGCGAGCGCATCGTAGCCTTCGCGTAGCAGAGGCCATGTCACGCGCTGCTGCTCGATCATCGCAGCCACTCGCGCAACCAGTCCGTGACCATCAAAGCCATTTAAGTAACGGCTCAACTCTTCTGCGCTGATTATTCGTTCGTTCCAGTTCACTGTTGATTCAACCTCTTTCTCGCAAGCATCTCGACTGTGCGCAAATAGTCTTTGTATGCGTCATAACGATTCGATGTTGCGAGCGGAAGCTGCGCGTCCGAATTCCCTTCCCATCGTCGCGCAAAATAGATCGAATCATAGACGCGGCCAATTTC